>NZ_OZ032161.1:1200000-1500000 GCF_964026575.1 Candidatus Tisiphia endosymbiont of Melanophora roralis | reverse complement strand
TATAATAACGTTAGAGCTTTAGTGAGTGGTGAAGTTAATAGTTTCTTAGGCTTTACCTTTATTACTAGTGAGATGTTGGGTGGTATATTTGATGATACTGGGAATGCTAATCACCCTAGATATGCTGTAAAGGATTGCTATGCCTTTAATGAAGGAGCGATAAGGTTCAATACTGTCAACGGTTCTAGCAAGAAAGGCATAGAAGAGCTAGTACAATATCATTATGCCAAGGTGCTATATTACAGTGAAGCCTTTGGAGCTAGCCGTGATAATGAACAAGCAGTAGTAGTAATTAAATGTTTAGAGAATTACGATCGTAGCAGCCATCAAGGGGCATTGTGGGAAGAAATAGCGAAAAAGAATCACCGAAGAGGTGTACATAGCATAACAATGCCATGGCAGATGTTTGGTAGTCAGTGTCGTAATGTTGATAATAAGGCGGATATCAATGATAATGATTTAGCAGTAATGGCTAACAATAACTTAGCTACTAGGGTACGAGGGCTTAACATGAGAAGAGCGGCTGCCGGTGCTGCTGCTGATGTTGGTGATGATTTTGGTGGTGTTGATGCTGATGATTTTGCTGATGGTGCTGTTGATGTTGGTGGTGGTGACATTGAGGACGATAACTTTGGTGGTGGTATTGTTGAGAGTGAGAATGAGGATGATGCATAACTACAAAATTTATTCATGGAAAATTTGTATTATTTGTAGTTGAGTGTAACTACCGTGAAATATGATATTATCAAGAAGGCAGTAGTACTACTTGGATCAAATGTTGGTATTAGTAGCATTGGTGGTGGCAGGATATCAAAAGCCGAAGAATTATGTGAGGAGTTTGTTAATCCTGCTATTGAAGATACTGTGCTAATGGTTAAATGGTCATTTGCCTTACGGAGAGTCGATAATATCGAAGGTAATAGACAAAACTTCACTGAAATACCGGATATTAATGATTGTATTAAATGTGCAGTAATAGTGCCATCTAACCTGCAATTTTACAGTGAAGCAGGTAAGATTCACTTTAAAGGGGGTAAACTTACCTCGCTGTTTTACTATAGCAGAAACATCGTTGATAATTTGCTAAATAATGATACGACTATTTGGCAACAAGTGCCAAGCATCTTTAAGTTATTAGCGGCTTTATCGTTAGCCTCACAAGTATCATTTGCTATGTATTCCGATAGTGTGTTTACTGATGGACTAAAGAAACAATATTTGATCAAATTAGAAGAAACAAGAAGGATTTACTCGGTTGATTATAACCTAATTAATTCCGGCGAAGTGTAAATATTCTATGCAACAAGAGCAATTTGTATATTCACAAAAAAACAACTTCTCAGGTGGTGAGCTAACTCCCACCATTGAAGGGAGAACCGAGCTGGCTTTGTATCAGAACGGAGTTAAGAAGTTAATTAACTTCATGCTGCTGCCATCAGGTGGCATTATGCGTAGACACGGTACACAATTTGTTCACTTGTTCACTGATAATGTGCCGAAGAAAATGGCAGCAGTAATGTTCTCAAGGAAATTATCCTACTTGCTGGTTTTTGAATCGCATCAGCTAGAAACTCGTTGCTTATTCTTTGTTGGTGGTGAATTGTTGTTAACTAGTAAAGTTATACAGGATGAAGGGCAAAATTTTCATTTTCGTCCTAAGGATTTTTCTTATGTAGTGTTTCAAGGAATTGCTTATATTTCTTTTGGCGATAAGAGACCAATCTTTAAATTCTCCATTGACCCGGAAATTGTCGAGCAATTTTACCAACATATTGAAGAGCAGGCAAGAAAGAGACAGGTAGAATATGGTGAAAGAGCTGAGATAGCGTCCAGTAGCAGCTATGAGCTATTCCCTAACAAAGATAAGATGTTTATCATTGAAGCATTGAAATGTCATGTTAACTATTTTTCGACAGGACGAAGTGACCAAAGAGAACGCTTAATACAAAAACCTTTTAATGAAGTAATCTACGGAGCAGAGGTAGACAAAATTAACGATGAGCTAAAAGCTATTCACCAACGAGCAGCTAGCCAGTCAGCTGGACAAAGCAATATCTACCAAGCCAATAAGGAGAAGTTATATTGTACTTCAGTGGTTACTTTTGAAAACCGATTATGGTGCTTTGGGGTTAATAAAAATATTCATTCAATTTGGGCAAGTTATAAGGGAGATTTTAGTGATTTTAGGATGGCATATAGAACCTTACTAGAAGCACGAAACCCATTAACCGCTTTTTCAGCAACTTTCTCTTCATCTACTTTTGATAATGTCCTGTGGTCAGTACCTTTTGCTGATGAATTATTATTAGGTACTAGTGATGGCATTTATTTAGTCAAAGAAGGAGATCGAGCTAAGGGGGAATTTGTCAAAATCCATAAAGAGATTGAGTTACCGATATCACCACTGAAACCAGTAGTAATCGGTAAGACTATCTTCTTTGTTGAAGGTAATGGCTGTAAAATAAATAGTTTGTATTATTCACAAGAAAAAGGCGGTTTTCAGATATCAGACATTACTGCCTATGCTGAACATATATTTGCTGGTGGCATCAGACAAATTGTCGGTTGTAATAGCCCATTTTCAATGGTAGTGGCAGTACTAAAAAATGGCTCTTTTGCTAGTTTTATCTATTCGCATGATTTAAAAATTATGGGCTGGTCACAACATTGGCTAGGTGGTAATGGTCAAGTATTAGGCATCACGCCAATCTATGCTGAAAGTAGCGATATGTTATATTTGCATGTTCGGAGAAGTGATGATACTGGTAGAAGCAGCAAGGAATATCTAGAAGTGCTGCAAACTCGCTATTTTTCTGCCAATAATTTTGTGATGGACAAAGCAGTATATGCCGATTGTCATGTTAATATCCAACAGCCGGGAGAGAATGCCGCCTACCGTTCAATCATACAAGCATTAAAAGACGACAGTGCTTATGAGTTTAGAGGTGATATAACAAAATTAGAGCATATTGTACAAGCTCAAGCAGAAACTATTCTAAGACTTAAGCTAGATAATGTTAGTGATTGTTTTAAATACAAAAATAGGCTGGTTGCTAATTATGATGAACATAGAGCAGAGATAGAGAATTTTTTACAAAAATATTATCAAAATTATTTACCGAAGATTATGAATATTTTGGCGGTATCTTTTGCCTATCATCGAATATTCTCGCGTATTTATGCGGAGTTAGACAATCTATTTTTAAATAATCCTGAAAGTTTTGTTACAATCGAGCAATTATTATATGACGGTGAGCGGCTTGGTGGTGATATCATTGAAGCCGTGGAGCTACTAAATGAAATAGATGTACCAGCTATTTTAAGAGATGGTGGTTTGATGGAATATTTGCCTAATAGTGCTTTTTCTTTTCGTCCAACTATTTGTGTACAAATAAAAAAGCTAAATACCGAACTAATTAGGTTCATTGCTGGTACGGTGCAAGATATTATGGCAACTGCTAAGCAAAATATTGATCTGCAATTTGAAATAAGTAGAGAAATACAAGAGATGCGACTAGCGGTTAGTCACCTCAATAAGAAAATATTGCTATATTATGCCGAGCAGGATAGTGGTAAAAAATCCGGACTGCTAGTTAATTTACAAAAGTTTTTTGCCAAAACTAGAATGGATTTTTACCGGGAATTGCTAAATATCGCTCATCCGGAACTGACTCAATATATATTTGGTGAGCAAACCAAACAATTAATTGACCAGCAAATTATTGGATTTAATCAACATACTAGTAAGCAACAAATAAATGATAAACTATCAAGCATTACTAATCAGTTAATCGATAAATTACAACAAATACATAGTGATAACAAGATTAATGAACTTAGTAACTCCAAAAGACGAGAAGAAATAGTTGAATGCTTAAGGAGTATCATACTCGATAAACCATTAAGCAAAGATGTTAGGGAATATATTCTATCTGATATTTTTAGTCAAACTATCGATGGAATTGTAGATGAAGTACTAAACAGAATTGCCCCAATAATGGGCAGAGATCGTAAGTCCTCATTATCGTCCTCTAGAGCATCGATATATAGCGAAGAAGGTTATACTGAGGCATTAGCGAGTAGAATATTTGAGCAAATGCAAGAACTCAAAGAAGGGCTAGCTTATTTGCAGCGTAACATTATTGAGTATTGTCAGTTAATTATGCCGAGCTTTCATCCGGCTTTACTGAAAGATATCCTTGAAGATGAGAAGAGTATTAAATTAGAAAAGTACCTGCTTCTGTCAAAAAGATATTTTCCTGTTTTTAAAAAGCTGTTTCCTGATATTGGTGCTTATGAGTTAAGTAGTATAGCTCGTAACTGCCTGCCATCATTCCAGCAAATCAATATTGCCACTATATTACCAATCTTTCAGAAAATTGCTGTATCTATTATTGGTGATGAGGAATTACATGATTTAAGGATTATCGATAATGAGCTGATTAAGCTAAAACATCCAGTAAGACATTTGTCGGTAGGTTTTCCTTATTCTTCGATATTACAAACTTTTCCCCTAATATTCCCGGATGAAGTAGAACACGCTCCGAAAAAAGATGCAGAACTTGGATTAAAGGTCTTTAATAGTAAAGGTGGTTATATTGAAGAAAGGTTAGATAATGGACAAATAGACAGGCAACATATTAATAGTAGATATGTAGATAGTGATGCATTGATTAGATTGGTGAATGATAAGAAATATTTAACAACATCAACAGCTACTAAAGAAGTATGTGACTTATTTGCCACTCCTTACCAATCAGGCTGGGTGAATTTTATTATGCACGGAGAAATTAAAACTGATATTGATGTGACTTTTAAGGTCGATAAGCCTTATCCAGTTAGTATATTAAAAATCTATGCTAAGGCAAAGATTTTACCAAATTATAAGGGTAATTGATGAACAAGCAAGAGACCCCTACAACAGAGGGGTCTCCGACCGAGTTCCCCTGACTTCCGCAGATTTTTTGATATTAGTTGTTATAAGTGGCATTAGTAACTCATCTTCGAGATAAATATGAGCAGAAATTATGCTATAGAACGTGAGTATTATGCGACGAGTGGAGTGTAGAATTAAATTCTCGTTACTGACTACATTTTTTCACCTGTGGAATTTTATAATAAAGAAATACTGATAAAAGTGTACTTTAATGACAAGAGTTTTTATTTGAAACAAAACAATGGTAATACACATAAGAAGCATTATGTTGACTAATTTTTAGTATGTCAAGTAGAAAAGTGATGTTTACATGACTACAAACTTCATACCAAAACCACTGCGAACCTGATTCTTTAGACGTTTCAAGCACTTTTTCGTCTCGAAGATGAGTAGTAAGGAGGTGAAGTGGTACTCTCGTTCTATTGTGCCTAGTAGATATTTTATTATTGACTTTAACTGCGATGTTGTTTATTATTTAATTAATTGAATATAGCCCCATATTTTATAGCCCTAATATGTACATACGTCGTAAAAAAAGTCCTAATAGTCCAAGGCAATCTATCCAAATAGTAGAAGGTTATCGTGATAGTAAAGGTAACGTCAAACAGCGTATAGTACGTCATTTAGGAGTCTTCGTAGATGAAGTAGAAGAAGCTAAATTAGTCGCTTTAGCACAGGATTTGATTGCCAAGATCAAAGCTGAGAGAGAAGCTGCAACTGGGCAGGGGAATTTGTTTACTGATGATACTAACGAGGTTAAAAGAGGTCGTCCAACTAACAAACAGTTAAAAGATATTTTACCTGTTAATGAAGTAAAACTAAATGAGGTTGTAGAAGTCAAGCGAGTTGTGGAAGGGGTGCATCAAATAGGTGGGCATGTTTATGATCAGCTGCATTTTAACCAGTTACTAGCAAGGAAACGTGATGCTGGGATGCTGAAGGATTTAGTATTAGCCCACATGGTAAGACCAGATAGTAAAAAAGGGATAGTTGAGTATTTAAGCGATCAATTTGACAAGCATCATGATCTAGATGCTACTTATCGGATGATGGACAAATTACATGAGCAAATACCTAAAATTAAAGAATTATGCTTTAAAAACACCCTAACCCTGATTCCTAATAAAGAGATTAGCCTAGTATTTTTTGATGTCACTACACTATACTTTGAATCAGTAGAAATAGATGAGCTAAGAGCCTTTGGCTATAGTAAAGATCATCGCTTTAATACTACGCAATTAGTTCTTGCCCTAGCAACTAATGAGGATGGACTGCCACTGGGGTACGAATTATTTAGTGGCAACACTGCAGAAGTTAGTACGTTAATTAAAGCAATAAATAGCTGGCAAGCGTATCTTAAAGTTAAAGATGTCTGTTTTATTGCTGATCGTGCAATGTTTAGTAAAGCTAACTTGCAAGCTCTCGATGAAGGTGGTTATCGTTATATTGTGGCAGCAAAGCTTAAAACACTCAAGAAAGAAAAGAAAGAAGAAATATTATCAGAGGAAAACTATAAGCCTACTGTTATAGGCAATGATCTTACTTGGATTGCCGATCTAGAGCATGATGGTAAACGTCTAATTACCAGTTATAAATCTAAAAGGGCTATTAATGATGCATAGGAGCGACAAAAAATTTTAGATAAAATTAATAAGACTATTGGTGAGTCTGGTAGTACTAAAAAACTTATATCTAATAGTGGAGTAAAAAAATATACTTCTAGTGAAAATGGCAAGAGCTATATTGACGCAGAGAAGATAGAGCAGGATGCGTTGTGGGATGGCATGCATGGGGTAATCACCAATGACCAAACTATAACTCCACATGAAGCAATAGCAAAATATGCTAGATTATGGGTAATTGAAGAGCAATTTAGAATCAATAAACATAATTTACAAATGCGTCCAATTTTTCACTGGACTAAACAAAGGATAGAAGCACACATAGCTGTGTGTTATATGAGTTTTGCAGTGCTTAAAACTATAGAATACAAGGTTGCTCTGACCCAAAAGATCAGTGTAACTAACATCGTTGAATTATTAATATCAGTACAGGCTTCAATCTTAAGACATACAAAGACTGGTGATCTTTATAGACTACCAAGTGCAATAAAAAACGAAGCTAGAAAAATCTATAAAACCTTTAACATCAAACGTTCAGACCATGCTGCAATATATTTAAAATAACAAAATAATGTTGTGCCTAAATTTTAAAAATCCCAGCACTATGAGCCTTCTAAGCTTATGCCTTATTAAAAAATGCGGAAGTCGGGGGATTGAGCTTGGGGCTTCTCGTAGTTCAAAAAATAGTTTAAAACACTCATCCCAGTTAATATTATCATAAATCTCAGGAAAAAAGTTACTTATACCACTTCTTTGGAAAAAACCTAATACTTGTTCAACGCTGGCTATTGCTGATGTTTTTTGTACCCTAGATACTCATCTTCGAGATAAATATGAGCAGAAATTATGCTATAGAACGTGAGTATTATGCGACGAGTGGAGTGTAGAATTAAATTCTCGTTACTGACTACATTTTTTCACCTGTGGAATTTTATAATAAAGAAATACTGATAAAAGTGTACTTTAATGACAAGAGTTTTTATTTGAAACAAAACAATGGTAATACACATAAGAAGCATTATGTTGACTAATTTTTAGTATGTCAAGTAGAAAAGTGATGTTTACATGACTACAAACTTCATACCAAAACCACTGCGAACCTGATTCTTTAGACGTTTCAAGCACTTTTTCGTCTCGAAGATGAGTAGATAGTGGTGAAACATATCCAATCTCTATCTCAGGTGGGCTATTTGCCCCCTCTAAGATCGGTACTCTGTTATATTTGATTAGTGTTTGATATATCGCCATAATTAACGGATTTAACAACTCACTCTCAATTCTTCCAACCATCGGGGACATTAAACGGTATTGTTCTTCCGTTCTAATTTGCACCTCAGTGGCAGTCATTTCTTTGTTTTCTTTCTGCATTCTGAATATATCAACATAGAATGCCTTAAATATAGCATCGCGGCATTGATTCTGCTCGATTTCAGTCGGTAGGATATTCTCCATACCAGTTAGGGGCATTATTTTATCTGCCATACCGTTACGATAGAAATTAACACTGCCCGGCGTAGTGTATAGCGGTAAGTAATACTAATTCCCTAATTTAATTTAGCAAATAATTCATACAACAAATCGATTTAATTAGTGAGGCACTTAAATTTTTAAGGCAGGAACATACTACTATTTCTAGTTGTTCGATTGTGTCATATACTCTATTCTTTATAGTATTAGACTTTAAATATTGCCACAATTTTTCTGTCGGATTCAATTCTTACTTTTACCCACAAATATAAAATTAAGTATAAACTAATATTGAATTATATACTTAAAATATAAGAAGGGGAAAGAATGAGGAATATGCAAGCGTTATCTAATGCTTACAACTTAGGTGATAAGTGGTTAGAAAGGGAATTTAGGCATGTTAACTTTGGAGATCAAAGGCTTATAAAAAGACTTATTAAAACTAGCTCACTTATAGAAAGCAAAGCTTTTGGTTCAATAAATCAAAGTTGCAGAAGTTGGAAAGAGGCTAAAGGAGCGTATAGATTATTTAGCAATAAAAAATTTGATCCAGCGGGAATTTATTATTCACATTATAAAGAAACACAAGAAAGGATTAAAGGTAATGAGTTTGTATTTTCAGTTCAGGATACAACATACCTAGATTTTGATTCTCATATTAAAACTAAAGGGCTCGGTAGCGTCTCAAAGTCTTATACAAAACATAAAATGGGGCTGATTGTGCATAGTGCCTTGATGTTTACAATGGAAGGATTACCTTTAGGATTATCTTCTCAACAATGTTGGGCTCGTGTTATACGTGAAGAAACTGCACAAGAAAAATCAAGAAGAAAATATATATCTTCTACTGAAGATAAAGAAAGTTATAAGTGGATAGCAGCACTTAAGGACACTATGCATATTATACCTAAAGATACTAAAGTTATAACTATTGGTGACAGAGAAGCAGATATCTTTGAACTATTATGGTCGTGTCAAGAAAAGGGTAGTTTGTTTATTGTTCGTAATAGACAAAATAGAAAATTTATTTCTACAGAGGGAAGAAAAACAAATTTGCAAACCCATATAAATCAGATATCCGCAAAGAAAGAAATAGTAATTCAAGTTCCAAAAAAGAACAATGAAGCAGCAAGAATGGCAAATATTGAAATAAAATATATGTCTGGTTTAATACCAATTAGAACCCCTTCATTATATGGTTCAAAAAATACTGAACACAAAATCAGTGATAAAGTAGTGCTCTATGTTGTAAGAGCTAAAGAACAAGTCCCCCCTAAAGGAGTGGAAGCAATTGATTGGCTCTTGCTAACTAATGTTCCTGTCAGTAATTTTGAAGATGCGATTGAAAGGATAAATTGGTATAAGTTAAGATGGAGAATTGAAGAATATTTCAGAGTTCTAAAATCTGGATGTAAAATAGAAAATTCTCGTTTAGCTACAAAAGAAAGACTAGAAAAATTAATTGCCATAAAAAGCATCATTGCATTTAAAATTTTATATTTATCAAAAGTAGCAATATCTCATCCGCAAGAAGTGTGTACTAAGATTTTAACTTCACAAGAATGGCAAACTCTTTATATTCGAGAGCATAAAACTATTTTCATACCTGAAGAACCTCCAACTATGAAACAAGCTATTATCTGGCTTGGTAAATTAGGAGGATTTATGAATAGAAAAAATGATAAATTACCAGGAACTATGACACTATGGAGGGGCTACGAAAATCTTACAGAAAGTATCGAAATATTATCTATATTTCTCTCCCAGAATTGTGGGTAAAAGTAAGGATTCAATTCAGGAGAATATGGGGGTAAATAAAGAATTTCTATATTTGTTGCAATAATTAGCTCTTTAGCTTTGTGCCATCCAGCACAATCCATAACAATAATCGCTTTTTGTTCTCCTATCTGTTTAGACATCTCTGCCAAAAATATATTTAAACAAACGGTATTGACATTTGGCATCATTAAAGTAAAATCATCACCTGTGATTGGGTTAACCGCACTATAAACATAGAAATTTTGAAAGCCCATTTTGGCTTTAACTTGAGTTCTGCTACCTTTACGAAACCAACCATAACCTAATTTAGAATGAGTCCCAAAACGTGATTCATCAAAGAAATACAAGTAACTGCTAGGGTTATTTGTTATTGTTTCTTGAAGTTTTTTTTAGACCCTTCATGAGTTTCTTTATTCTGTTTGTAATGCACTGGTCTTGGGGTAATGTATGCAAATTTAAGTTTCTGTAATACTCTATGTACAACCGATTTACTAGCATCAATCTCCAAATTTTCTTTAAGTTTTATGATGATATTTTTTATTGTCATGTTACAATCGTCTTGTAACCATTTATTTATTGCTTCACAACAATTTTTTGTTAATTTACTTTTTCGTCCTCTACCTTGTTTATATTCAAGGCTTTTATCATTACCTTGAGCAAAGCTTTTTACCCAGTTCCTAAGCGTATTGGTTGTTATATTAAATACCTTACATACTACACCAACACCATTTTCTTTAGCAGCAATTATAGCCATAAGTCTAATAGCAACTCTATTATCTCGGTTCATGCTTGCAAGTTGCTCAATAGCACGTTGGTATAACTCTTCTGTTATTAATCTTTGATGACATCCCATTATATTCCTTTCCTTAATTTATTCATAAACTTGGAATATTATAACATAATCTCATCTTTTTTCTACTATTTATACTAATTTAAATTAGGGAATTAGTATAAGAGCTTGTCCGCAAACTAAGTAATAGAAGTAATCCTACGAAGAAGTAATCGACTCATAGCCAAAAAAATTATATTTTCACTAGAATCAGTAAGAAAATCATATTCCTTGGAGAGCCTTCTATTTCTATTTATCCAAGCAAAGCTTCTCTCAACAACCCATCGCCTTGGCTGTACTTTAAACCCAACTTCCCTTGTTGGCAATAGTTCTAGTGGTGTATTTTTTGGTATCCAAAATCTGCACACTGGGCGTTTAACAATTTCTAAATCTATGTTATACTTTTCCTTAATGAGACCCTTTAAATCTTTAGACTGATACCCCATATCAGCCCACATTTGTTTAATAGTAGTGTACTCTTTTTGCATGTTACTGAGTAGCACTGTAGCTCCGTATCGATCATTCTCATTCGCAGAACCGACATAACAACCTAATACAAAGCCTTGTGTATCGGTAATAATATGCCTCTTTCTGCCCTTAATTTTCTTAGCTCCATCATAACCTTTAGCTCCCCTTTTTCTGTTGTCTTGACAGACTGACTATCTATTATGCAAGCACTAGGATACTCATTTCTACCTAATTTTCGTCTAACATCCTTGATAAGTTCATGGTTCATACGTTCAAATACACCTTGCTTCTTCCATCTTCTAAATTGTTCATATACTGTCTTCCAAATTGGAAAGTCATGCGGCATATATCTCCACTGACACCCAGTACGTAATACATAAAAAATTGCATTCAAAATCTCTCTTTTGCTATGTTTTAAAGGTCTACCTCCCTTTACATACGATACTTGAAACAAACCCTCTATCCTTAACCATTCTTCATCTGTTAAATCTGTTGGATAATTTTTTCTGCTCATTCTTCTATACTTCTTACTAATAATACTTTGTTCACTTCATCATACCTTAATTTTAGTTTGCGGACAAGCTCTAATATCCATCTTTTGGCACTAATAATGGTGGGTCTAGTTGTTTTTGGGCTACTTTTAGGGTAATTTGTCTTAAACTATTGAGTAATTTAATATCAGGTAGCACATGATGAGCCGGAGCATAACCATATACTTCACCTTCTTCTTTTACCCACCGCGTTACAAAAAATGGGAAATAAGAATAACCTGATTGACTGATAATTTTTTGTTCAGCGAGATAGATGTACTCTGAACTATAGGGCAGTAGCGATGAGCTAGATGTTGAAGGACTAGCTGTTACCATTGCTCTTCTACCTTTACTTTTCTGATTTTGAGCTTGTGGGCTAACTATGTGCAATATTTCTACTATTTCATCAGGATTTCGGGCTAACCTTTCTTTGAAAGGAGCAAAATCTACCCATTTCGCTGATGCCGATTTTATCGGCATGCTAAATAGTCGGTACATTGTATTAACAAAACCAAACTTATCCTCTTCAAAATAACATTCCTGCAAATTAATATTACGAAAGAACAGGGTCTGTGCTAATTCTAAATCTTCTTCAACATAGAATATTGCAGTACCAAAAGCTGATAAATTCAAGAAAAATTGATGAATCTGACTATAAAAATTAGAAGCCGGATTATTAAATATATCCATTAGGGTTTTTTCTAGCATTTGGGCTAGCATGTTGCGTTCAGCGGTGGTTAAATATTGCTGTTGCTCATCATTTTCAGCAACTATAGTAAGATTAAACCAATTCATTGCTGGATTAACTAGCAAGCTCTGTAAACCTGATGCTAATTGCTCCCTTGACCAAATAGAAGTTGAGTCAAATATTACCTTATTACTCTCCGTTTGTGGACAAACATATTTAACAATCAGGCGTCAAACCGCTTTAAGCCTGATTGTTTACTTTCTCATTCCAATTTCGGATTAATGAAATTAATCCGAAATTGAGGTTTAAATAGACTTCTTTGTATTAATGTATATGTTGGAACAAAAAGAGTTAGATAAGATACAAAAAAGGATTAAGACACTTAAAGCAAATAATCAAACAAATAATCATTTTCACCCTAAACTTAATCCAAAAAAAGAAATTGATGCGTTGGCTATAGCGTTAGATTTGTTTTCTAGTGTGATGCTGGGGTTTATTATTGGTTTTACATTAGATAAATTGTTTAATTCTAAACCATTTTGTATTATAATATTTTTGTTGATAGGTATGCTTGCAGGTTTTAAAATAATTTGGCAAAAACTAAATAAGAAATAATGTCCCATAGTCCCTTAGATCAATTTGCAATAAAGAAACTAGTAGAAATTAATTTATTTGGTTTCGATATTAGTTTTACTAACTCTAGTTTGTTTATGTTACTTGCTGGAGTTGTAAGCCTCTCCTATTTTTATTTAGCCTTAAAAGGTAAAAAAATTATACCATCTAGATTACAGCTTAGTGCTGAAATAATTTATGATATAATTACAGTGATGCTCAATCAAAATGTTGGAGAAAAGGGGCGTAAGTTTATACCGTTCATTTTTACTTTGTTTATGTTTATTTTGTTATGTAACTTGCTCGGTATGCTTCCTTACGGATTCACTGTTACTAGCCATATTATAGTAACATTTGCCTTAGCAATTATGA
This sequence comes from Candidatus Tisiphia endosymbiont of Melanophora roralis, assembly GCF_964026575.1. Classification (NCBI taxonomy): domain Bacteria; kingdom Pseudomonadati; phylum Pseudomonadota; class Alphaproteobacteria; order Rickettsiales; family Rickettsiaceae; genus Candidatus Tisiphia; species Candidatus Tisiphia endosymbiont of Melanophora roralis. Next base: position 1,486,697 of record NZ_OZ032161.1, on the reverse strand, counting down.
TATTTTTTATGGTTACAATTATCGGTTTTATTAATCACGGTATACATTTTTTATCAATATTTTTGCCTAAAGGTACGCCATCTTGGCTAGCTCCGCTTATGATTTTGATAGAATTATTTGCCTATCTAGCAAGACCTATAAGTTTATCTTTAAGGTTAGCTGCTAATATGATGGCAGGACATATATTACTAAAGGTGATGGCAGGATTTATAGTTTCATTAATGATTTTCTTTAAATTTTTGCCAATTCCACTAATTGTGATCCTTATTGGATTTGAAATTTTTATAGCAATACTTCAAGCTTATATATTTACAATTCTTTCTTGTGTATACTTGAATGATGCTGTAAATTCACATTAGGTTTTGCGAAGGCTTCATTTTTATGCTCTTATAGATAAAAATGAAGTCATACGCAAGAACCTAGAATTTTTTATATTTAGGAGCTTATATATGGACGGAACATCTCTAAAATTTATTGGTGTAGGATTAATGGCTATTGGTATGTCAGGTGCTGCTATTGGCGTAGGTAGTATATTCAGTGCATTGCTGTCTTCAATTGCCCGTAACCCTTCAGCTACTGATCAATTACAAAGAATGGCATTCATTGGAGCTGGACTTACGGAAGCTATGGGCTTATTCTCGTTCGTAATTGCAATTTTATTAATATTTTCTTAAATAACTATGCCTCAATTTGATGTTACCTTTTATTGTTCACAAATCTTTTGGCTGGGGGTTGTTTTTAGTACCTTATACCTTCTAGTTCATAAGTTCATTGCACCGCTAACTGAAAAGATTCTTGAGAATAGGCAAGCTTATATAGATAGCAATATTGCTAGTGCAGAAAGTCTTGGGGAAAAAGCTGATAGCTTGCACAAGCAATATGCAAGTACATTAGCAGAGATATCAAATATAGTGGAAAATATTAAAAAAGAAGCTAGGGATGCAATGGAAGCATCTCTGCTATCAAAAAAAATTCAACTCCATAATGAGTTGAAAGCACAAATTGCCAATAATCGTCATGATATAGAAACAACTAATAAATTATTTTGGATTGATGAAAATGACTCATGCATCGATTTAGCAAAATTGTTAATTCAAAAAATTACTAATCAAGAAGTTGATTTAGAATTACTAAAAGAATCTTACAAAAAGATAAAATAATGCAATTGTTTGACGAAAAATTTTGGCTAGCCATCTGTTTCCTAATTTTTGTGTATTTAGTCTATAGACCGATAAAAAATATAATTTTAAAATCGTTAGATGACAAAATTACAGCTATCAAAGACCAAGTCTTAGAAGCCCAAAAGCTTAACGAAGATATGACGTTGTTATTTGAAAATGCTGCAGTCCAAATACAACAGATTGAAGTTTTAAGAGAAAAAATGATCAAAGATGGCAAAGAAACTGCCAATAATATAATTAAGCAGCAAAACGAAGAATTTGATAAGTTTCTAGAAAGCAAAAAACTTGAGACTATAGATTTAATGAATAGGCAAAAGCTAGAAGCTTCTCAAATGCTACAATCTGAGTTTTGTGATAAAATGCTAGAATTAGTAGCTATATATATGCAATCTACAAAAAACGATTCCATATCAGATAGTGAGATAGCTAAGAGACTCATGGAAAATCCAGTATCTAAAAAATTTATATAATGTACCTAAATTCGATGTAAGACATCTGTTTAATAGTCCATCCTTGCCTTCGAATGTCACACCTGTGCGTAGGCAGAGGTCTAAAAAATAGCATAAAAGGTATGTTATATGGTTTTATATCCCAGCTTTCGTTTGGATGACATAATGGCGAGTAGGAGTGACATAATGACAAGGGTGACCCCTAATGGCGATGATTACTTGAGCCTACTATTAATTTATTACATTGATACTTGAGGTTAAGTAGACTCCAATTCTTTAAAGTAGCAGAATATATAAGCTCATTTTAACATTAAAGGAGAAAAATAAATGATAAAGTATCCGCATGAACAGAGAAGTTTAACTAGAGAACAGAAAGAAGCAGTGGGCTTACTTTCAATTGGTACATTTTTAGAATATTTTGACTTGATGTTATATATTCATATGGCAGCATTTCTTAATGAGTTGTTTTTTGAACCTGCTGATTCTCACTTCACTTCTTTAATGATGTCTTTTTCCTTTTGTACTACCTTTGTTTTTCGGCCGGTTGGTGCCTTAATATTTGGTTGGTTGGGTGATAATATAGGACGCAAATCTACTGTTATAATTACAACTTTTATGATGGCTGTATCATGTTTTGTCATGGCTAATCTTCCTACCTATGCTCAAATAGGAGTAGCTGCTACTTGGATAATAACAATTTGCCGTATTGTTCAAGGCATGACATCTATGGGGGAGATAGTAGGGGCAGGACTTTATTTAACCGAAACAATTAACCCACCAATCCAGTATGTAAGTGTGACATTGGTAGGGCTATCTGCTGTCTTAGGAAGTATGGGTGCTTTAGGAATTGCCTCACTTGTTACTTCCTATGGTTTTAACTGGCGTCTAGCATTTTGGATAGGTGCAATAGTGGCATTGATTGGTTTTGCTGCTAAAACAACATTGCGGGAAACACCTGAATTTGCTAATGCAAAACTTATACTAAAAAAGAAATATGAGAAAGCTAATATTGATATAAAAGCATTATATAATGATCCAGTCGTTAATGAAAAAATTAATAAAAAAACAATAATAGCGTTCCTTTTATTAGAATGTTCTACACCGGTATGTTTTTATTTTATCTATCTGCATTGTGGTACTATTCTCAAGACTGATTTTGGTTATACATCAATTGAGGTTATTCATCATAATTTTATTGTCTCTGTATTAGAGTTCTTAATCTTATCAATATTATCTTATGTAAGTTACAGAGTATATCCATTATTAACCGCAAAAATTATACTTATTATATATTCTATTGTTATTTTATTTTGTCCATATTGGCTAAATAATCTTCATTTTCCGTTTGAGCTATTTCTCATTCAGATAGTCATTATTTTATTTAAGTACTGTCATACCTCTGCTGCTCCAATTTTTTATAAAAGCTTTCCTATATTTAAACGTTTTACCTGTGTTAGCGTGATATTTTCTGTATCTCGTGCTTTGATGTACGTTATTACTTCTTTTGGTTTCATTTATATTATTGACTATTTTGGCAATTGGGGGATATTGATTATTATGATTCCTACAATTATAGCTTTTGCCTACGGGCTATTGCATTTTGAGAAGTTAGAAAAAGACTCTGGAAGTTACCCACAAAAGAGAACTACATAGTGTAACCTCAATTTAATGTAAGACATCGGTTTAAAATCATAGTTGATGACATCCGAAAGTGCAGGGATAACGTCGGGAGTATTAATTAAACTTGCAAAAATTGTGACTAAAACACCACGTAAACCTTTCTTTTCCAGCAATTATCCAATTAGATTACGATCACCCTATATTAATCCTTGAACTGTAAAAATGTACAGTATAGAATCATCCACATGTCTAAAATAATTCGTTAACGAGGTAAAATATGAATATTTGTAGGTCCTATTCTGAACAGTTTGATAGTGGTTTTGTGTGGCGTTTGCTGTTTATCCTTTGTAGCATTGCTCTAATTACTACAGCATCGGATGCTTTTGCTTCTACTGATCCAGTAGGTGATGTGTTGTGTAAGATGATCAAAACATTTCGTGGTAATACAGCTCGTGGTATAGCAATTATTGGTATAGTTGTTCTAGGGATTCAAACTCTTAGAGGTCAATTAAAATGGGAAGTTGCATTGGTTATTGTGACTGGTGTTATAATATTGTTTAAGGCTCCCGAAATTATAAACATGGTAGCTAGTACTGCTGCTGCTAGTCAAGCATGTACGGGAACTTAAGTCGTCTCTTAATTTCATCTTAGTGCGGAGATCTAAAAAATAGCTTAAAAAGTTATAATATACAGATCTCTGCTTTCATAGGGATAGCATCTTTTTTGTTAGTTAATTTTGCAAAATTCTTGTAAAATTGGAAAATTTAGATTAGTGAGTAACATATAATGTGGTATAATTTCGACGTAATATAAAACTACATTATATAATGATAAAACTTACTATAGATGGTACTGAAGTTGAAGTAGAGGAAGGCACAACCGTATTTCGTGCCTGCAGTAAGCTTGGTATAGAAATCCCACATTTCTGTTTTCATGAACGTTTGAAGATTGCCGGTAACTGCCGTATGTGCTTGGTGGAGATGGAAAAATCTCCCAAGCCCATTGCTTCTTGTGCTATGCCTGCCTCCTCAGGTATGGTTATCCACACTAATACCATAGGTGTTAAAAAGGCTCGTGAAGGAGTGATGGAATTTCTATTGATTAATCACCCCCTAGATTGTCCTATTTGTGATCAAGGAGGTGAGTGTGATTTACAGGATCAAGCCTTTAAATATGGTAAAGCAAGTTCTAGATTTTCGGAGAATAAAAGAACGGTCAAAGATAAGTATATGGGACCTTTGATTAAGACCCATATGACTAGATGCATACAATGTACTAGATGTATAAGGTTTGCCACTGATATTGCTGGAGTTGAGGAAATAGGAACTCTTTACAGGGGGGAGCATATGGAGGTAACCTCGTATCTTGAGCGTAGTCTTGAATCGGAGTTATCAGGCAATATTATAGATATTTGCCCAGTCGGAGCATTAAATTCCAAGCCTTATTCTTTTAAAGCTCGTAGTTGGGAACTAACAAAGACTGAGTCAATAGATGTATTGGATGCACAAGGTTGTAATATAAGGGTTGATAGTAGGGGATCTGAAGTAATGAGGATATTACCAAGGGTTAATGACGATATCAACGAAGAGTGGATATCAGATAAAGCAAGATTTGCTTATGATGGTTTGAAATATCAAAGGTTAGATTCTCCATATATCAGGAAAAACGGCAAATTAGTCGAAGCCTCTTGGAATGATGCTATTGCATTAGTAGCACAAAAATTAGAGTCTCTTGCTGCTGATCAAGTCGGTGACCAGATTGCAGCAATAGCTGGAACGCTAGCATGCACCGAATCAATGTTTTTATTGAAAACATTATTACAGAAACTTGGATGTAACAATTTTGACAGTAACCAGTTTAATTATAAAATAGACCAATCTAGTAGGGGGAACTATCTATTTAACACAACAATTTCTAGACTTAAAGAAGCTGATCTAGCTTTGTTAATTGGTGCAAATATCAGACAAGTAGCTCCTATCCTAAATGCTCGTATTGGCATATTGCAAAGAGAAGGAAAGCTAAAAGTAGCTCGAATTGGCAATATTACTAACCAAACTTATTATATAAATGAATTAGGGGCTAGCCCTGACATAATTAAGGCAATAATATCAGAGGAACATCAGTTTGCTAAGGAATTAGAACATGCAAAAAATCCAATTATAATTATTGGTGATGGTGTATATTCTCGGGATGATGGTTATGCTATTTTGGCACTCATTCACCAAATGGTTGATAAATATAAGATAGTTAGAGATGATTGGAATGGTTTTAATATACTACATAATCATGCGTCAATGGTCGGTAGTTTAGATATAGGCTTTAGTCCTAAAAACGGTGGTAATGGAGTTTTTGAAATTTTACAAAAGGCAGAAAGGGGTGAGATTAAGTTTGTATATTTACTAGGCAGTGATGAAATTGATATGAACAAAATAAAATCATCTTTTGTAGTATATCAAGGACATCACGGTGATAATGGAGCAAATGTAGCAGATGTAATCTTTCCTGCTAGTAGCTATACAGAAAAAGATGCCACTTACGTAAATTTTGAAGGAAGACCTCAATATGGTAAAGCCGCAACTCATCCAGTAGGACAAGCAAAAGAAGATTGGGTTATTATAAATAATCTAGCTAATAGTTTAGGGCTAAATCTTGGCATGAATAATTTAGATGAAATAAGAACTAGGTTGGCTGCAGAATTCCCGGTATTTGCCAATATTTCTGAGATAACGAGCTGTGATTTTATAAAATTTACCTCCCTCGATAATTTACTTAAATCTGATATAGTGACTAAACCTATAAATTACTATATGACAGACTCGATTAGTAGAGCATCTGTTACTATGGCAAAATGTGTAGAGTCAAAGCAAGAAAGGGACAAAGTTGCATGATATCGTTCTTTCAACAATATCTATTGCCGTTAATTATTGTGGCTTTGAAAGTTTTATCTATCACTATTCCTCTTTTGCTGTGCGTAGCTTACCTTACCTATGCTGAGCGAAGAGTAATAGGGCTAATGCAACTCCGAAAAGGTCCAAATGTAGTAGGACCTTTTGGGTTATTACAACCAATTGCCGATGCAGTAAAACTATTATTTAAAGAAACAATTATACCAAACCAAGCTGATAAAATATTATTCACCCTAGCACCTATGATTACCCTCGTACTTAGTTTAATTGGTTGGGCGGTAATACCTTTTGATAAGAAACTTGTACTAGCCGACATAAATGTTGGTGTTTTGTATATTATGGCCATCTCATCGTTAGCTGTTTATGGTATAATCATAGCGGGCTGGGCAAGTAATTCGAAATATGCTTTCCTTGGGGCTGTTCGCTCGTCGGCTCAGATGATTTCATACGAAGTATCTATAGGGTTGGTGATTGTTACTGTACTTTTAACAACAGGTACTCTTAATCTTTCAGAAATCATAGAAAGACAAAGATTATTTCCTTGGTGGGTTGATTTGATGCTGTTACCTATGGCAGTAATATTCTTCATATCAGTACTTGTAGAAACGAACAGATTGCCTTTTGATTTATCAGAAGCTGAGTCTGAGCTAGTTGCTGGTTATAATGTTGAATATTCTTCCATGGGATTTGCATTGTTTTTTCTTGGTGAGTACGCTAATATGATTTTAGCTAGCGGTATGACCACCACATTTTTCTTAGGTGGCTATTTGCCACCTTTTGGCATTAAAGTCTTAAATTTTGTGCCAGGTTTTATGTGGTTTGTACTAAAAACCGGGGTTTTATTATTTTGTTTTTTATGGATAAGAGCAACATTACCTAGATATCGTTACGACCAATTAATGCGTTTAGGTTGGAAAGTATTTTTACCTTTTACTTTATTTTGGGTGGTGTTAGTATCAAGCGTTCTAATGTTCACCGGTAATTTACCAAACCATACTCTTCTGCTTTAAAGTATATATACTGCTCGTATAGCTAAACCGGAAAGGTTTCAGCCAAAAAACCGTCTATTAGCGAGGAGGCGATGAAATCGCCGACGTGGCAATCTCATGAAATAATATCTGCCTTTGTTAGGCGGCCTCGAGGTAATTTAAGCTCTTCTTCACAAGATTGCCACGTCGGCACTTTGTACCTCCTCGCAATGACACCTGTGCGGAGCAGCGGAGATATTTAGATACGACAACGCAATTGTTGATTTTCTATTCTAGAGTATACCTTGATTTATTCAAGGTCTAGAGTACTAATCCCATGCTGAGTTTTATCCCATTTGAAGGGCATGAAAATAATCTCCCAAATCGCCTTATAACTTGCTATCGTATGTAGTAGAAAATACAGAGGCCACACAAACAAGGCAGCAATATCTAATATTCGAAAATTAGTTATTTTTCCTTTTTTAATCAGTAAAATAAAAAAAGCACTTCCGTAAAGGTATGAAAAAGCAAAAAAACTGTTAATTATCCATAAATAATTAATTATGGCGAATGTATTAATTTTAATAGTTAGCATTAGAAATGGCAAACAACAAAAACCATAAGAAGAAAAACCAATAAAAATGAAAATAGTAGTTATTTGATAAAATTTAAACCTTTTATATTTGTCTTTTTGGGCAAGAAATACCAAAAATGTTTGGATAAATCCTTTTATCCAACGAGATCTTTGATTTATCCAACTTATAATATCTATAGGTGATTCCTCTAAAGTATAAGAATCTATCATATGAACTTTATAACCAAAAGAATATAATCTAATTCCTAAATCAGCATCCTCAGTAACATTATAAGCGTCCCAAAATCCTATTGTTTGTAAGGCGTCAACCTTAAAATGATTGCTAGTTCCTCCAAGAGTTACTGGTAAATCCATCAAGCTTAAACCTTTCAGAAGATATTTAAACCATAAACAATATTCTATGCTAAAAAGTTTAGTGAGTAAATTTTCATTCTCATTATAAAAGTTAAGTTTAGCCTGCAAACAAACATATTCTTTCGGTAATTCATCAAAGGCTATTACTGCTTTAAGGAGTTGATCAGTATCAGGCCTATCTTCTGCATCATATATTACTACATACTTTCCTCTGCAATATTGCATGGCATAATTAAGGGCTTTAGGTTTAGTCCTAGGTAAACTAAAAGGTACTTTAAGCAAATGTATATAAGAAGGTAATTCATATAGGATATTTTCCTTGATCATCAAATAATCATCTGCTTCAATAATGATTTTGACATCTAATTTATGTTTAGGATAATTAATATTAGCGACATAACTAATAATTGACTTTAGCTTGCCTGATTCTTTATATAATGGAAGTAAAATAGTGTAAATAGGTAGAGAATCATTTTTTAAAATGGAGATATCACTACCTTTAAACGCTGTATTTTGTACAATTACAGCTTGGTTAAATAACATAATTTTTAAAATATTTTGTGAAAAATAGCAAATAATGTTAATCACATGAAAAATATGTTTAAAATTAAATAATATTCCAAAATATATCACAAAAAATATGATAATTGACTTAGTGTAATTGATATTTTTTGCTACCATGTATACTGAGATAAATTCAAGAAAATATTTGGATTTGATTATATTCAAATGGCTAAAATTTTGTTCAAGTAGCTGATAGAAGTCATTCTTTTTGACCAAATTAATCTGTACATTATAATGTATTGTTGATAACTTCCTTAAATAAGCTAGGTCATTTATAGCAAGCACTTTATTGCTTTTATCGTTTTCATAAATGAAATAACCATTTTCTACATATTGATCAATTTTTGCATAATCACAAATCTTAACCTGTGTTTCTTGCACATTCAATAGAGGCAATAATTTATTTTTATACAAAATATCTATAACCATCTCATTATTAATAATTCCTTCTGCAATTATCACATTAAAAAAATCATTCTCACCAGTACTCTCAATTAATTTGAACTTAACATGAGATATTTGTAAATCCGTAAGTAGTTGTTCTTTTAGTAGAATATCTAAAAACTCTCTATTAATATTTTTTATACATCCATCCATATTGAAAATATTACTCCTGATATTTTATAATGTTTATTAATTAGGCTTTTATCACAAAAATACCCTATTTGTGTTGTTAGGCTATTCTTCTTTAGATTACCAAATTTAATCTTTTTTGCAACTGAAAATTGCTTATATAAAGTTCTATTATAAATAGAACCGTAATTTCTCCTAGTATAATATTTGGTAAAGTCTACTAACATAATGCCATTTTGAAATTCAATGCCTTCAGATATTGAAAAACTATAATGACTTCTTCTTGTATATGAGTTATTTAGGGCTTGCCCAAAACTAAAAACACTTTCAGCAAATACTGAAACTGTACGAATTTTTTTGGAAAATGCTGATAGCAATAATAATTCATAAGAAAATTGCTGTTGGCAACCATCTTTGGTCATGTATATTCTTGGCTGAACTGAAACTATCTTATTAGTGTTCTGAAAGAGCTTAATTTTATAAAATATACCAATTTCTTTATCATTAGACAGGTAGTTCATGTCATTACTTCCTTGGAATTTATTTTCTTTATAAAGTAATTGAATTTCCAAATTTTGGTTTTTATTAATTCCATATTCGATAGCAAAGATTCGCATTAATTCGTCTTGGTATGAGGATATTTCTCTAGATCTACGCTCTAAAAATTGAATTTGCCTAAATAACTTATTATAAAGAGCCGATGAATTATTAACCAACTTAATACGATCTTTTAAATATGCCAATTTACACTGAATTTGTAGAAAAAGATTGGCTCTTACTTGTTTAATATTTTTAGAATTTTTATCAATATTGCTAGCAGTAACCGTATATTTGTACTTGCCTGAGTCAATTAACCAAGCTGATGCATAAATCTTATTTGTTACAGAAATTATAAACAGGAGTATAAATATGGTTGTTGTTTTCACCCAAATAACAATTGATAGTTTAAATTTACTAAAATACAACTATTATAAATTTAATAAATAGATATTTTAATAAATTTTCAACTAATAAATAATCTTAAGTTCTATATAAAAATTGAATTTTGTTATAAAAAATTTTCAAAAATCTATTAGTACCTAAAAAATATATGCTATACTTAATGCTACAATTGTAGTGCTAACGTCAAAACTATGGAGCTACGGTGGGGATCTAAAAAAATCTCCTGAAGGAGGAGGTGTTTATATATTTAACCCCTGCGGGGTGACATAGTAGTGATTGGTAAGGGGTAATAGACTATTGTTAATCATTTTTTTCATATTTAGGCATTCTAGCACCTAAGCGATATTGATTAATTCCATCAATGTGAGATATAACTTCTTTCTTAATAAGTTCTTTTCTTTCTTCTATTTTCTTTAGTACTGCTTTACTATACTCTAAAGATTGATTATCCCCATTAGCTTCAGCTTTCTCACGCATAATTTCATAATGTTCTTGTCTGCGTGCATATTTATCGTTATCTATTAGTGTCTGCTCAATTCTATAAGCACTGTCAATCATATTACGAGTTTGAGTATCCGTTGCTTTTTCTCGCATGAATCGCTCGCCCATCAACACGGGATTCTCCCCGTCATCACCTTCACCTTTAGCTAAAGCATCATATATCTCAAAGGCAAGTTTTTTGTTAGATAGTTCTGCATAATATGCAATATCTGCTGTTCTACCCTGTAATTCAAGCTTGGCTAGATATTCAGGAGATGAAATATCTTCCTGAACAGCAATGGTTTCTTTATTGATTTTAGTTAGAAGTTCTTGATGTTCCAAAGATCTTTGCTGATCCTTAAGTGATTCACTATGGGTTCTAAGTCTTGAATCATTATAATTAAAATCTTCCCACTCTGCCCCAGTTAAGTTACCCTCAAAAGCATCCCGTAAATCTTTACCAACAATAGCAGTAAGTGCCTCTCGTTTTAATCCTTCATAACCAGCATATATTCTCTCTCCTATATTTTTACGCTTCTTATCACGTAGCTCTCTCTTTTCATCAACACGCCTATTCATCTCTTGCCAACTTTTGAGAGGTGCTATATTTTTACCAAATAACCCTATTCCCCTTGTTGACATTGCTTGATGTGTATCCACATAAGCTTGCTGGAAATCTTTGGTAAACTTTGCATCACTCGCTAATTCTCGTAAAGTTTTACCATCTTTAGTTTTCATTAAATCATCAAGCTCTTTCTGCTGATCTTTGTCAAGTTTTTTACCTTCTCCAAATTTAAGACCCGCTAAATAATCACGAAGTTCGGAATAACTATTACCCTTAAATTCTTTGTCCGTTCCATCCGGTTTGATTACTTTAATAACTTCACTAATACCCTTTTGGTAATCATCTTGAGCATGAACATTAACATCTTTATAATCTATACCATAAGTTCTTTTTACTTCATCTAAAACACTAGATTTTGGTGATTTCAGTGCTTCTCGTGTTACACCCTTCATCATTTTGTCTTCAAACCCTTCGGCAAAAAACATACTAGCTTTTTCGATAATGTGTTGATTCACCCTTTTCTTAGCAGCCTTTACAACATAATTTGCAGGTCTTTCTATTTGCTGTTGAATAGGGGCAAAAGCGGCTTGTCCAATTGCTTGTAAATTTGTTAGATTACCTGAGGTGCTAGATAAGAATTTAGCACTTGAAACAGCTATATCATTAAATTTACTTAGTAAATAAACACATACAAAAATTAACAATAATCCATCCAGCTGAACAAAGTGACCACTGAAAAAATTATCAATTCTTCTTACATCGTTGACTAGATCTAAAAATGGTAATTCAACATATCTTTCCTCGATACATTGATAAGCTAAACATAGTTTGCCATCAGGCGAGCCATCATCGATGCGATGATCAACAGGCACTAATATATTAGCTTTTGTTTTAGAAAATTTGCCAGCTTTCATTGGAGATGGAAACCACCAATAAAATATTGAGTCTCCAAGACTAGTGTCTAGATCTTCATTTATACTACCAAACAGTTCATTTATCGGTCCTAAATTTGGGAAGTCATACTTACATACTCCAAAACCAAGTGAAGAATATATTTCTGTTCTGATAATCATTGAAATAAAAGCAATACCAGTAAATAATATAATTGGTTGTAGTGCATAGGAAATCAGCTGTCTTAACCAGTTTTCAAACAATGAACGCGTGATACCAAATAACATAAAGCAAATGAATATTGGCGCCATTATGATAATCATCCCAACAGTTATCAGTGCTGTAAGATATATAATAGTAGCCTTAAATACCATCATGAAGATAAAATAAAGGGCTATCAAGAATAAAATTATATATATAAACCCTAAAGGATCGACAAATAGTAATGAAAATAATTTTGCCATAGTTTGCGGGGCTATCATTAAACCTATAATACTCCAAGATCCAGGTCCGGTAGCCGCTGTTTCTTTAATTATTCGTAATATTTCTTCTACCCCTTCCATAAAAAACACGAATAAGTAATCATGGAAAAATTGCCAGCTACTAGTTGAACTAAGTAACGTAGATACTATACTAACTTTTACTACTCTAATTATTAATTCAGTATGTGTGAGATTAACATTACCAATTAGGAAAGAAAATCCTGTAAACATAATATACAAAGTTAACAGAGCTGAAACAGATACACGATATCCTGGTGTTTTAATAATACCCTCGTAAATTGACCTAACTAGCCCATGATTCTCATCATCACCAAATAACTCAGCTTTTATTAAATTCGTTAAAAATTCAATAGGGTCAGGTCTAGTGTCAGTGACCCCAGATTTAATAACTACACGATACTGACCATTATTATCATCATAAAATTTATCTAAAATCTTAAAATATAATGGGCTAACTTCACCTTTACCTTCATATTGATAACTTATTCCTCCAGCTTTTACTAATTCCCCTCTTTTATTAAGATCATAAAGTTCATAACCAGCAAGAGGTTCACCAAGGTGGGCGGTAATGCCTTTTGGTGTACGCTGTGTATCCAAAGAGAGATTAGGATTTGTATCATGCTCAGCAATTAACATGTATAGCCCTACACCATTTTTAAATAAACATGGTGCGTTACTAATTTTGGCATCCTTACTCTTAGTACACATCCTGTCATCTATAAATTTGCATACTTGTAGTCTCTTACAAAATTCGGATAAAGTATTGGTATTTTTTTCTTGACCATACCACGCACTCCAAGCTGATAATTCTGTAGAGTTGTTTTTATCTCCTTTAGAATAATCCCAAGTTTTTACCAATATAGTGAGTGGTTGACCATTTACATTATATCCAGTATTGATCCAAGGAGCTGTTTGATTATCTTGTTGCCCGCTTAACTTTTCTTTTTTATATCTTGAAGAAATTACAAATTTTATAAAGCCAAAATCATCTGCATCAATGCACCTATCGCCAGTACACCCTGAAAGGCACAACATAGAAATTAATAAAATAGCAAAAATATTCTTCATTTATAGAAACCTAGGCTTAAATAACCTCAGTTCGATATAAGAATTATTAATTCTTATATCGAACTGGCTTTGTTATAAGGAAAAATGCACTCTTGAAGCGGCTGACGTGGGTGCATTTTAACTTTTTTCATCATTCAATATACGCGAATTCGGGATAAGAATTAACTAATTCTTATCCCGAATTGGGGTAATATGTGATTTTAATAATTAAAATCACATATTGAATGGAGTATTATATTTTAACAATCAGGTGGGCAGCCGCTTCAAACCTGATTGTTTCTATATATAATACTGAATTCGATGTAACTTGTTACATCGAATTCAGGTTAAATAGTAATTATTCCTTTTTATTAGATCCACCATCTGCTTCACCACCAGTGTCTGAATCATTTCTTGAGGCAAATATTTTGCCAGTATATTCTTTCTTGCCGTCAGGATCACTTTTCCTAGCTTTATAATTTTGATCTATAACCTTATCCTTAAATATCCTAGCTGGAGCAAAAGCTAAATCCTTGACTGGTCTTGCCACAGATTCCATATCCTGCATAATAGATTTTGTAGGATTATCAGGCCTTTGGAAATCACCCTCTTGTCTTGCAGGTGTTACGTTGGTCAATTGAGCAACTACTATAGTCACATAATCGACAAGTCCATAACACATTAGGCAATAAGCATAGAATAACAAGCTACTGGTAAATATTACCAAGAATGTACCAGTAGAATTTAATAAATCCTGTGCATTATTAATTTCCGTAACATCCGGTGCGAAGAAAGGTATCCCAGGTAAAAATGGTAATTTAAACGAAAAATTAATCGGTATGTTCATATGCGTTAGATCTAACCCTATCTCTATTGGGATGAACGTACTATCCCAACATGCTCTTACCACAATCTTTAAAAGTTGTTCAGACATCACCTGATCTATTAATAGAAAAAATATTAATAATATGGTTGGTTGCATCATATAACTAAATAAAGTAGATAACCAGTTATCGAAAATGCTTTTTGTCTTCTCAAATAGTACCAAAATTATGAATAATGGTGCTAAAGATATCATAATCGCAAGACCAATATAGGCTATAACGTAACCTATGATAACTTCCAAAATGGCTCTAAAATAAAGCGTCAGAGAATAAATAGTCATGATAGCAACAAGGGTAAGACCATTATGGATTTGGAGTAATTGTATAAATAAAAGCCCCCAAAATCTGCCATTGGTATATTTATCAAATATTGGATCAATAAAACCAAAAATGTTAGCTGTAGAACTAGTAAGCCCTACTACATTGGTCATTAGATAGTCAGTACCCTTAATAAAGGCATTAAATAAGTAATTATTGAAAAAGTTCCAACTATCATCTCCTATTAGGATAACTATCAAAGTTATTTTTATAATCCTCGTTAATAAGTCTTTGGCAGTTATTTGAATAGCACCCGCTAAAAAGGTTAAAGCATATATCATTACATAAAGAATCAATGCAGCTTTTATGATTCGGTGTAATGTTACATTTTTAGTTAGTTTAGTATAAAAATTCATAGTAAATTTATGAAACTCCTTGGTAATAGGTTTAACTGCTCCGTTATATACAATATCTGAGAACCAAGTACTCCCCATATAATTAGCATAATTTATCTTAATTTTTCCCATTACCTCTTTATTAGGATTCTTTACTCTAACCCATAAATAGCCATCTTTGTCAGCATCAGTTGCAAAATCTTGGTTGATTTGTGTACCCACTAGCGATGCAAGTGGTGTACCGCCATCTTTCATTATAATATATTCAACTTCTATGTCTTTTTGTTGTGCATCACTAATACTCTTATCACCATTACCTACTTCTACCATCATAATGTAGCGTCCAAAATGTAAAAAACTACTACTTAAGTCTACAACAGTAGAGTCATTAATATAAGAATTAAGTTTGTCAAGATCAGAAAATGTAGTCCAATCACTCATTAAAGGTTTGTCTAGGGAGGTAAACATGCCTTGGATTGACCAATCAGTTAAAAAATCTAAATCTCCAGCAATATCAGATTTATAATATAAGAAACTCTTTTTTAGAAATTTAGAATATACAAAACTTTCCGCTTCTCTCTTTATAATCTGGTTATTTACTAGTATCCTCATCCCTCTCCCTTGATCATAGAAGCACACTGGAGAGTTATCTTTATCATTAGCAAAATCAGGACAAGTTATAATAATCTGTTGTATAGAGCCTTGGGTTAACGGTTTACCAACTAATGCTAACTTATCTAACACTTTGTATTTCGTATTTGCTCCAGTATCCTGACACACTTTATCCCTTGATGAGGGGTCAATAGAATCACACAATTTTTCTGCAGTTGAATATAGTATTTTATTATCAAGGTTGCTATTTGTATAAAGTGACGGGACTCCTAATATATTATTGTCAAGCTCTGACTTTAAAAAATCTTCGTCAGTAGCTACACTAAAAAAATCTCCTGCTCCTGTGAGAGTTATATTTATTACATCACCTTTTTCTACCCGAATCTTCTGACGATTTTCAGCAAAATTAAAATAGTCTACATAATTCTGCATTTTGCTAAATGCCAAACTTATATAATCTTTAGTTGGATCAGTTGCCTTAAATTTAGGAAAATTAGTAGCTTCATATTTTTTAGTTAAATAATTAAAAGTTTTAATAAATATTTGTGGTCTATTGAACCTTGGATCTATACGGTACATCACTCGGTATCTTCTTGGACTACTTACAGCTCCACTAGTACTCCAGTCAAACTTAATGGCTTTATCTTTTTTGACATAGTTACCAGTAGAATTCCATTCATTTGGTTTTGTAAGGTCTAAAGAAATGCTACCTTCTTGAAAACTATTGAATTTTGGTACTTCTAGACATGCTGAAAATAGAGCTGCAAGTCCACTTAAACTCGAACTCATCCAATCAAATTTAGCATCTTTCTCATTATCATCAGCTTTGACAGGATTACAGGCTAATAGGACTACTAAGGCAATAAACAGTTGCCCTTTAAGTAGAAAATCTACCAACAAAATTAGATACCTGAAATTTCTCATCCTATTCACTTCATTTTCAGTTATTATTTTGGATTCGTATTAGAAGCACTTTCATTACCACTATCACTCTCAACACCACTTCTTGGATTCTGATCCTTATTATTACCATCACTATCCTTATCACTTTTTGACCTAGCTTTATTCCCTTTATCGATTGCTTTATTCCTATCTTTTAATCTACCGGCAGCTTCTTTCTTAATTGTATCTCTAGATGCCTGATCTAAACCAACCTTTTTTAAAGCTCCTTGTTCCATTGCCGATGACATTGCATGCCCCATAGATGTAGCAGAAGGTCCAGCGGTACTAGTCAACTTTGCCACCATTTTTCCAGAAAATTCAACATAACCATACATTCCATAAGCAATTATAATTAATGCAATATAATGTTGCATATTCAAACCCATCATGCCAGAACGAGAATCCATTCCCCAAGGTACAAACCAATTGATACAAAAAATCTCTAAATTAGAGAAAATCGCAGGAAGACCTGGGATAGCAGGGAATGGAACTTTTATAGGTAAAGCACATTTCCAACACACACTATAACCAGTTGCAAAATCCAAGTAAATTGTAAATAGCTGAGTAAGTATAATAATTCCTGCCATTAAAATTACTGGCTCTATCATATATTTAAAAGTAAACCTCACCCAATTATCAAATAAATATCTAGTGAAATCAAATAGCATAAACGTAAGAAACAATGGAGCTACACCAATTAATATAGCGATTGCCATAAATGCCATAATATAAACTGCCACGGCTCGAAGAGCGGTGATGATTACTATCATTGTAGCAATAAATACTATAACAAAATAAATCAATCCACTAAGACCCATAGAGATTAAAGAAAGCACTTGACCAGCAAAAGTTTTACTGAACAATATTTTACTCATTAATGCATCTAGGAACATGAAAGGATTTGTTATCTTATTCGTCGATGAAAACATGCTATAGCCACTCATATTGGAAATGATTCCATCTGAAAAATTAGTTACAAAATCAAATATATAATTATTGAAAAATTCAAAAGTACTTTCATTCATTAACCCACTAACTATAGCGATTTTTGCTATCCTAATTACCAAATCTTGTTGGTTGATTTTGACCATACCTAATAAAAACATTGCTCCGTATGACATAACGTAAAGAATTAGTACGGCTTTTATATAGTTAAAAAAGTTAGTACAAGTAGTAACTCCCCCACCATAGCAAGTCATGTTCTTAAAAATCATCACAGCTGCACCCTTGATTTTATCTTTTAATAACTCAAATAAAGGGGTTAAAATATTTAAAGTAAAACTACCAACTTTTTCTGAGGTAAAGAATTGTACTTGATACCTACCATAACTTTCTTTATAATCCTCTTTTTTATTGAGAATTCTCATCCATAGATATCCATCATTATTCGCAGTAATCTTCGCATTACCTTCTGCATCATCCATACTAATATTATTGGCTGTATAGGATTTACTAGATGTGTTAGGATTTTCGTCATATGGTACTACTAAATATTGTATTTTACCACGATCAGCCACAACATCATCAAAACTCTCACCATTAGTTCTTCGACATTTGGTCTGCTTAATGTTTAAGACATAGCCACCAGTATTATTGGTATATTTGTCATCTTTTGACCATAAACGATATTGTAAATAGCTCTTTGATACACCAGCTAGAGTCTTGTTATAAATGATTTGATATTTAATATTAGCATCTTGACTACTATTTATTGGATCATAATCTTTGTTTCCAGCAATTATTTTAGCAAATTCATAGCCTGTCCCTAAAGATTTAGCATTAGTTGGGGTCTCACTATTATCCATTCTATATAATAAACCTGTTGGACCATCGGCGGAGTACCAAAAACGTTTTTGACTTTTTTGGTAGGTATCACTCATTATTATAGTGGCATCTTTGGTATCATAATTACCCGGGTCAGGACAGTTACCTGTTGGAACATTATCCGTATAAGTACAACGTAACCCTGCATTAAAATATAACTTATTGAAGTCATCCGACCAAGGAAAACTATAACTATTATCTTCTTTGTAAACTTCCGGAGCAGTTTTATATGTACTAATATATGCACCTGCTTTAGAACATTCTTTTGGACAACAACCACTATCAAAAAAGCAACTTGCCTTATCACATCCCCACGGTGACGAAATACATGCTGGGTGACAAAATTTGGTTTGTTTATTATAATAACTACTATTCCACTTACAATTATCAACATACTGTCCGGAATATATTGAATATCTACCACATAATGGGCTGTATTTTCTCTTGCCTTCTGAACAATCTGCTGTCTCTATAAAATTTTTAAATTCACCATCTTGCTTAACAAGCTTAAAGATATTTTTTACACTAGCCATATTATTTGGCAAATTCGGCAATTTTTTGTGATCCGGTAAAATTGATACTATAACCTGATCATTAATAAACAATTCAGCTATATTTCGCCATTCATCAGTTTTAGCATCAAAAATTAAAGATAGTGGTTCTGCATTAGTTTCTTCAATCCTAGGGATGGCAACCATGTTATTATTGGTATCTAGATCTGAAGATTGTTGAATATTATTTTTTGGAATATAAGCTCTACAAAGACTTATGTTGCCCTCTATTTTAAACTTAACATCCTGCTTATCTGTAACAGCTAGATTAGTATTTAACCATTCTCCATAATGTTTAGGATCATACTTAGTTTCAATTGAACCATCTGGTTTTGTTGTGGTAATAACAGTATAGTTTGCTGTTGCGTTAAGCATGATTGTATTAGTAATACGATCAGTACTACCTCCCTCTGCATCTTGATCATATCTAAGGAGGCAACCATTGGTAATTTTTACTGACCCTATCATCGCAAGTAATACCATAACAATGCTAACCACTAGAGCCGCTATGCCTAATACCATTATGAGTTTTGATAAATTTCCTTTCATACAATAATATCCAAGTTAACCACCGCCACCACCTCCAGAACTCATACCACCTTCACTACCGCCACCACTATCACCCCCACCTGAATCTTTTGCTTCTTCTCCTCCTTTCCTTGGTTTTTCTAAAGGATTTTTCTGCGGTGGTTTTCCACCGGAGCTTTTTGCAGCATCGGCAATAAACTCTGCCCCTTTTTTAACCATATCAACTATCTTAGTAGGACTAGCTGTTACAGAATCCATGATAGGACCACCAGTAAGCTCGGCAGCAAATTGACTAATTGATTTTGAAAAATAATAGAAAATAATTGAAAAAATTAATACATAAAGTAAGTCTACTAATAGTGATACGACATCTATAACAATTGATTTAATTGGAAAAAGAATTAAAAGATGCTTCTCCCAACCTTCCCCTGAATAATATCGTAATAATTTATATCCAGCACTATTTTTACAATCCTCAGTATTAGTATTTGGTAATCTAAGCTCAAAAGTACTAAACTGAGCATCACTGCTATACGTATAGTCATGCCTCATAAACTCACAATTCTTGTATATTGCCGAATCATACATAGTAAGTAATAAGGCAATAAAACCAGCTACCACTGCAGGCTGCACTGCACAAGATATACAAATTTTTAGCCATGCATCAAAATACGCTTTGGTTCTAGTAAATAAAGCCATAGGAATAAATATAGGAGAAATATAGGTCATGACATATATGGTAACTAGACATACTAAATAGTGTGTTATAAAATATAAAATTATTGAAACAAATATTACGGAAAATATTATTCCAGATGCTACTATTATTATTTGTCCAGATAAGAATAAACCAAACATTACAGTAAAAAATCTGAATCCTCCCACTTTTCTCAATGCATCCGGAGCTTCATTTCCAGGTTTTTTAAAGTTTACAGCAGTACCTTTAGTTCCACCCGGCACATCATTAGGAATACCGTTTAAAACGGATTCTGTGTTGTAATATAGCCCCATACCCAAATAATAACCTATCCTACAATCAACAGCATCCCAAAGTGCATAAAACTTATACCCATCTTTATACTTACTAGTATCGTACTCACATAATCCTCGAGAGCCACCAGCATTAAAAACTATTTGCGCAAATTGTGGAGTAAGCTCCGTGAGTAATGGTAAACCATACTGCAGCATACCATTTTCGGTAGTTTCCTTTCCACCCTTAAAATACGCTGGTCCAAGACCTGTAGCAAAATAAGTGACAACTATTAGCTTCATAACAAAAGATGCTATTTTATCTAAATTACCATATTCTTTGTTTAAAATCATATTAACAGCAAAAAACATAACATATAATATTAACGCCGCCCTAATAGATATTTTCAAAGATTCTTGGAAGGTTGAGAAAGGATTAAGGGCAGTCAAACTAATCTGATCATTTTTTGGATCACAGCTACTATAACGAAAAAAAACTTTATCAAGAGTTTCCTTTACACAATCTACAGCTAAGCCAGAAAAATTAAGTAATGACTGACTCCTTGTAGTACCCATACAACAAGTTTTACCTATATTCCGGCATTGTTCGTCTGGTGGTGCTACCGGAGCTGGTGTGGTAGTATTTTTACAAGCTAGTGGAAGTTGTCCTTTTGAGGTAGCCATGACTAGGCACAATCTTTTATCGACAATTTTTACTGTTAAAATAATATCTTTTAATAAAGTATTTCCACCTAAATCAGGATTATTATCAGTGCTTAACTCACTAAGACGCTTAGAATCATTTAAATTAAGAGTAATAACTTTACACTCTAGAGGACTACCATCTTTATTTTTGAGACAGAATTTAAATTGTGGGTCAGTTGCATCACACCCATTAGGAGTACCGGTTATATCAATACTATATAGAAGATGCCCGTAAGCTGTGTTTTGTCTTAGATAATCATCTACTGCAAATGTAGCTGATGGACACGGATCTCCAAAACCAGCAAAAACTTTGCTTGAAAAAAGTACCAAACAACATTGTATAAAAATTTTTATGACTTTACCAAGTGGGCAAGTTTTAAGTAGGTATAACAGCCCTAATGTGTTATTCCTGCTTCCTTTTATATCATTAGACCTCTTTCGAAACTCTACTTCTGCTGGCGATTTGTACGCGACGTTTGTACTCGAATCCTCACGTACATTAGAGTACGCTGCGGTTCGAGGTGAAGCGTCTCCTTCACACCCTTGCGCATAAGCGAGTTTCGAAAGAGGTCTATTCCTGTTTCCCTTAATATCATTCCCGCCTACGCTGGAATGACATCGAGGACTATTATACCTACTTAAACTTGTACAGTTGGTGACTTTATGAATTTTCATTAGAGCCATCTTTTTTTACATTAGTTCTAGCAGTTGTAGTTTTCTTAGCTGGTTTAGTTTTAAGATCGCTCTCCTTCCTAGCTTTTTCCTCACGATTTTTTATTTCTTGTTGAATGTCACCAGCCTTTCCAGCTTGCACCGTAGAATCTTCAAGTCCTCCCAAAGTTTTAGAAAGTAACTCATGGGTCTTTTGCTCTTTTGGTAATTCCTTAGCAGGACTTGCTTTCTCTACTGTCCTTCCTAATTCTTGTGTATTTGTTGTAGCTATCTGTGGTGATCTATTAACAAAATCCTCTGTTTCTACTATTTTATTAGTTGGAGGTAGAATAGGTTCGTCAATAGTCTGCAAATTAACCCTTGATTCCTTTGAAGAACCTCCTGCATCTGAAGAACTCGATTCAGATACACCAGCTGCAGTAGATTCTGCTATATGACGGGCTGGAGAGAGAGGAAGTCCACCACCACCTAGAGACTTACCACCACCTCCTCCTGCTGTTGATACAGTATCTCTAGATGAACCGCTAGTGTCTAAACTATCTCCTGCTGATTCACCACCAGTAGCTTCAGTATCTCCGGCTGATCCACCTCCACCACCCATATCCTTAGTAGCGCCTCCAGCACCTCTAGCTACTTTATCAGCCGCCTGCATTTTACCAGCAGCTCCAAGAGCAGCCATACCAGCTTTGTATATTGCCTGTGGATGTATGGCAACACCACTAAGAGGTACACCTTCAGTCATATCAGCTGCAAACTCTGCTAATTGGCTACTAAAGTGATACATTAAATACAAAGTAAAGCAGGCAGTAATTAAAGCTAGAGCAATATCCTTAATTTTCTCAAAAACTAATTTGGGTGATACAAAGAACATACCAGGTCCCATAATAATACCCTGCAAAAACGGGTATTCAGATAAATAATCGCTTGTACTGCCACTACCTGGTTTTTTTTTGACCATCTCGTTGAGGTTATCTTTAGCAAAATTAAAAACTGTTGACAGTGGATTATTAAGCATATAACCTAGGCTATTTTGACAGCTTTTAGCATTATCTATACCTTTACTTTCATCTTTCTCATATTTATCCCAATTAGTATTAACATAAAATATTTTTACCTTTCTTTTTCCATCTCCCCCACTTTCTATACTATTTTGTATAGTTTTACTTGTATATTTACAGTGACCATAAAAACCGAAATCATAAACTGAAAACATCATAATCAGAAAGGTTACCACTACCATAGGTTGTAGCAAAAATGATATTAATAACTTTACCCATGATTCAAAGTAACCACGAGTATATTCAAATAAAAACATTGGCACAAAAAGAGGAGCTAAAACACCTAATATTACTATAGATATCATGCACATCACTGTAGCATTCACCATAAACGCTCCAACAGAAATCACTAATAAAGGATAGGACAGTGCCAGAGATACTAGAGTCATGTTACCTGAAATAATAGCAGGAATCAGTAAATATACATAAGGTGGGGCTGAGAAACTAAAAAAGTCAAAACTCTTGAAATCATGATTTTTATATTGATTTTCTACCAGTAAGGTTGATAGGATATCTAATCCTAAATAATGGCTTACATGACAGTCTAATGAATCCCATAATGCCATATAAGAAAGATTTTTATCGTAATCTTTAGCATCAAATTTACACAACTCTGATGGAGAAGCATTCATAACCCAACCAGCAAGTGTATCTATTCCTCCTAATAATAAAGGAAAAGCCCATTGCACCATACCATCTAGTCGATTATAGTCAGAATTACTACTAGGAGTAATGTTTATACCTACAGAAAAATAGGTTACAAACAACATCTTTAATACAAAATTAATTATTTCATTTTTAGGAGGAACATCACTAGAAAGTATAATTTTAAAACCAAAGAAAATTACATATATAGTCAATAAAGCGGTAACAGTTCGGTGCATATTACGTTGAAATTGAAATAATATGCTACTTTCTCTTTTGCTTGAATTAATTACTTTATTAATATCATCAAATGTACAAACATCTTTACTAACCAGTAATCTTGCTGTCATTTCTTTAATACATTCTATTAATGGTGAAGAGATAACAATGGCTGTTTTAGAATTATTATAAGCTCTTTGGTAACAACTAGAAGATGACAAACCACAATCAACTATTGCCATTGGGTCAGTAGCGGTATTAGGACCTTTCTTAGTTCCACCATCAAGACTCATAAAAGTCGCATAAATTGATTCAGGGTAAGGTTCTCTAATATACTTACAGCCAACCGGTACCCAATCTGCTAATATACTAGGAGCAGCCACACACATGGTATCTTTTATTTTTACTACTTTAAATATAATAGCTGGTATAGGTATAGGTGATATGACCAAGTCTATCATCGCATCTTTGTAACCATCTTTTTTGTCCTTATAAATATTATGAAATGATGCTTTATTGCTCTTCCATGCGTCCATAATATCTTTCCAAGGATCGGAACCGGTTAATACGGCTTTGGCAATAGCAAGAGCAGAAAGGGCTATCGCCTTCACTCTAACAGCTGCTAGCTTAACGTTATTACACAATGCAAAGGTTAATTTAGGGTCATTTGGATCAATTTTATTATTTCTTGCACATTGTCCTCCAGGGTAATCTCCATCAAATAATTCATGGTCATTTATTTTAAGACGTAGCATGGTATTTGCATATAATCCTGGCGAGATTATATTAGAAACAGCAAAGGTAAAAAATGATGCCGGTATACAAGTGTGAGAAAATTCCGTACGTAATAAATCACCGATACCTTGAGTTTCACAGGTCAAATTTGAGAGAATATCAATTATAGTATCTAAAGTATCTTTTTGTTTTGGTTCTTCTGCATAACTATTATGGATAATAGTAAAATTTAGTAGACTGCATAGCACTACTATTCTAGCAAATATTTTTGCTCCACTAAGTAAATTTTTTATAAAATTATAATGCATAAATTAACTAAAGTGATTTTACTTCCTCATAAAATATCGGTAACCATTTTTCAGGATCATTACCATATTTCTCTCTAATCCGATCTAACAATAACACTGTTTCAACCCGGCCAGAAAGAACATTGATAATATCAGTCATACCATCTAAACTTATTTTTGCAACAACTGCATCTACCCCCTGTTTTATTAAGAAATAACGCGATGTTGGATCTGTAGTTTTTATCAAAATATATTCACGTTGACTAAGCATAAAAGCACTACGGTAAATATCAGTTGCCTTAAGGTTTGGTAAGAATATTTGTGTTGCAGTTTGTTGGATCAAGGTATCACTAATCCTGCTTTTAGCTGCATCTTCAACACTTTGGGTAGCAAAAATTACAAAAGTATTTAACTTACGCAAAACCTTTAGCCAGTCTTTAATTTT
This sequence comes from Candidatus Tisiphia endosymbiont of Melanophora roralis, assembly GCF_964026575.1. Taxonomy (NCBI): domain Bacteria; kingdom Pseudomonadati; phylum Pseudomonadota; class Alphaproteobacteria; order Rickettsiales; family Rickettsiaceae; genus Candidatus Tisiphia; species Candidatus Tisiphia endosymbiont of Melanophora roralis. Next base: position 1,461,330 of record NZ_OZ032161.1, on the reverse strand, counting down.
GGGAGCAAATACTGGATTATCAATCAAAGCCCACGCTTCATCAAGAACTATCATAGTTCTTTGACCATCTAAAGAAATACTAATTCTATGGAAAATATATAGTAGCACAGGAGCAAGACTAACTGGATCTTTTAACAGTTCAGTCATATCAAAGCCAAATACTCGAGCTTGCTGCAAATCAATATTATCTGCCTCATTATCAAATATTCTAGCATGAGAGCCTTTACCAACCCACATAGCAATCCTGCCTGCTAAGCTATTAGGACCATCTATGCCCAAAAATGCTACAACATTTTTTAATCTTCTATCTTTTTTCTCTAGCTTAAAATTACCACTTACTGCTTGTGATAAAATCTTATTATCTTCTGATGATAACTGCTCTCCATTAGAAGTAACTAATACTTTAAGCCATTCTAATATGAATGTTCTATTCTCCCCAGTATCATCAAGCTGTAAAGGATTAAAGTTACATGCTCCTCCTGGATCAATTGTAGTATAAATCCCATTAAGTGATCTAATAAATATTTCAGCACCGTGGTCTTTATCAAAGGAAAACATTCTAGGTTTAAATTTTTGTGCTTGTGCACATAAAAAATTCATTAATACTGTTTTACCAGCACCAGTTGGGCCAATGATCAGAGTATGCCCAACATCTCTAACATGAAAACTGAAATAAAAAGGTGTTCCCGAGGTAGTATCGAGTACAGTTACATATTCTCCCCAGTGATTATTAAAAACCTTACCTAATGGATAATTGTGCATAGATGCAAAACTAGCCATGTTTAAAGTATTTATAGTCGAACCCCTTACTATATAATCCATATTTCCAGGAAGCTGCCCCCAATAACTTGGTTCCATATTAATTCTTTCTCTAACAGGTTGAATTCCAGAATTGGAGAGTTCAACAGAAGCCATAGATAGGGTATCCTCAAGGGATTTTAAATTACTATCAGAGCATAGAAGCGAAAAATGATGCTCTCCAAAACCAATATCACCACTGGTAGCCATATCAAGTGCTCGAGAGATTTCAGCAATTTGTGATACAGCTTTATCCCCTGCTTGAATCATTCTATTTTGTTGTAGTTGCATTTTGCCAATCGCCACTGTCCTATTAGCAAAAACAAAACTTTGGGTCATTACAAACTCAAAAGGCATTTGTAAAAATCCGTCAAAAATTCCAGCTGATGTAGATGGTCCATACTCTAGAATACTTAATATACCGGCGTATCTTCTACCCTTTGGACCACGTGCTTCTATAGATCTAGAACCAAAAAACAATCTATGGGTTGGAAGATATTGGTCTATTGAATTTCTTGGAACGGCCATTTGCATTGAAGATCCACAATTTACCAAAGTACCCAAGAATTCCATAATATCACAACAATAGCCACTATTTGACTTGCGTACGCCAAGTAACCTCGCCGAATAACTATGGAATGTATTAACTACCCTTGAGGACATTTCTCGCAAACTATCCTGCATATCTCGCATGTCATTTTCCCAAGCTGATTTATCAGACTTTTGCATCAGCTTTTTAATGAAATATTCGATTATAGCAACTCCAGCTTTATCTGGTCTATAAAGAATACTAACATATAATTCATTAAAAAACGACCTAGAACCTGCATGTTTCTTACGCCATTCATTTGATAAATAAGTTGTGAAATCATTAGGTACTCTTATGGTAGGGTCAGAGGTATATTCAAACCCATCAAAAACCACTGGTTTACGTCTCCTGATCGTGTGGAAATACATCACAATATTGCCTGATGACATATTTTTAAGTAACGAATTCCTGATATTTTTTTTAATATCTAAATCTTCATCATCGGCTGTTTCAAAGGAAAAACCACCTATTTTTACTACTTGTAATAATTCATTATTTTTAGTTAAAATAGTATTACTATCCCAATGGCATTTATAAGGAATAAAATGAGAAGTAGGTTTTTCTTTCCTAGATCTCGACTCTTTGGCTGTTTTTGTTACAGATAATTTTATCATTTTATCATTTTGTCATTTTATACTTTGCTCATAAAACCTAGATACCGTATGAATTCGCTCCATAGAATGATTTATTAGGACACTGACTACATCTAGAAGATTTATTTAAAAGCAATTCTATAAATCTTGGTTCTTTAAAACATATTACATACCCTATCATATGAATCACAAAAGCAACAAGCAAATTCATGATACTATTACTTTGAATAAATAATGACATAGATATAATCATATTAAGTGCTGCAAATTTTATACTCACACCAAATATCATTGCGGGTCTTGTTAAACCAACAAATAAAGGGTCTGATACTAAACTGCCTGACATAAATTAACCCTCTTTAACTCTAATTAACCCACCTTGCGTATAATCCCCATGGCAATTTAAAAATTGCAGAACAAGTACAAGACGTCTATTAGCGAGACTACGTAGTGGTCGTGGCAATCCACATTTATTGGATTGCTTCGTCGCCACCAAAGTGGCTCCTCGCAATGACGTTTAAGCTAGGAGCATATATCTTGCTAATTTTGTATGTATCGCCTATCTAAGGTAACATATATTACTGCCCACATCTTTTTATATAATTGGCAACTCACTTTCTTTACTTGTAAACATACTTAACAATATAGACTCAGGGAAAGCCGAATTGAGAAAATGTACATAATTGCTACTGTTTTGAATAGCACTTAAAGCTGCTTCAAGCAAGCTAACTGTTTCAGGATCAACAGTATTATTCAACATCTCTTTCAATACATTAACATCTCGTATTCGTATATACTTCTCTCCGGCAAATTCTACCCCATCACATAATAATACTAAATGATCTGCATCTAATGAGGAAGCAATTATCGAGGTCGTCAGATTTACATCCAGCAGATGAGTATTGCCTTTTTCATCACTAGCTACTGGTGTTATAACAGGAATAATATTGCTATCTTCAAAATTTATTAAAATCTCGGGGTTTATTATAACTGGTTCACTGACAAATCCAATATCTATTACAGCTTGATTACTGTCTCTCCTATATGATAATTTTGATTTCTTAGCTTGAATAAGATTAGCATCTTTGCAGGAAATACCAATAGCATAACAACCTAAACTACAGAGCTTTGAAACTATACGCTTATTAATATAGCCAGACAGAACCATTTCCATAATCTGTGAGCTCTTATAATCGGCTACCTTAATATTATTGATAAATTTTTCATCACAGCCAAACAATTTTAGCGTATCATTTACCAAATTAGTATGATCATGAACTATAAAGATTTTAATGCCACAACTGTCAAGTAACTGTATTACCTCTGCAAAATTCGTTAACAATTTGTCATCATCAATAATTAATGACGGTAGCTTAAATACCATGACTTGATCTCTAACTTCACTACTACGTCTTATTATGTCTTTAATTAGGCTAGTATCTTTGACACGGGCAAAACCTTTACCTTCCTTTTCTTTATAATTTAATGCATTTTGCCAAATTAAACTGCAATTCTTTTGCACCTTCTTTACTCCTGCTACTTGTATAAATTACATTACAGGAGTAGCCTAAAGTTGCAAGAAAATTCTGTGTTATCGTCGTTAGGTTTTCTCTATGTGTTATCTTATCTGACTTTGTGAAAACAATTTGAAAATCTTTATTGCAAGAAAGTAACAATTTAGCAATTTCCATATCATTTTGCTTCACTCCTCTTCTAGCATCAATCAATAAATTTACTAATTTGAGGTTTAAACTCGTTCTGAGATAATATGCTATTAAGGTTTCCCACTGCTGTCTGATGTATATTGGCACTTCTGCAAAGCCATATCCAGGAAGATCAACTAACATAAGTTTATCGGCAAGGGAGAAAAAATTTATTTGCCTAGTACGACCAGGAGTATTAGACACCCTAGCAAGACTTGAATTATTGCATATACTATTAATCAAACTTGACTTGCCAACATTTGATTTGCCAACAAATGCAATTTCTGGCAAAAACATACTAGGAAACTGACTTATTTTTGCCACACCAGCTATGAATTTTACTTCTTGACGGAAAAGTTTTGTAACCTTATCAACCGACATTATTGTCTAACTTATTGATGTAATATTGCTGAATTATTGATAAAATATTACTCCAAGACCAATAAATCACTACTCCAGCTGGAAAACTACTACACATTACTAAAAAAACCAGTGGCATAAATTTCATTACTTGAGCTTGAACTGGATCAGCTGGCTCTGGGTGCATCCTTTGCTGTAAGAACGCAGTCAGAGCCATGAGAATAGGCCATACACCAATCATCAGGAAGCTTGGACAAGTAAATGGCAGTAATCCAAACAAGTTGAAAATTGTTGTTGGATCCGGAGCAGATAAATCTTTTATCCAACCAAAAAATGGTGCTTGACGCATCTCAATAGTTACATTTAACACTTTATAAATCGAGAAAAATACTGGGATTTGTACAATAAGGGGGAGACAACCAGCTATGGGGTTAACCTTTTCCCTTTTATACAATGCCATAACTTCTTGGTTAAGCCTCATTTTATCATCGGCATATAAAGCCCTAATTCTCTCGACTTCAGGCTGAAGATTTTTGGTCTTTTTCATCGAACGATATGATTTATTAGCTAGAGTAAACATTAGCAGTTTTATGATAACAGTTACGATCAAGATACTAATACCGAAGTTACCAACATAGTGATAAAAAAAGTTCATAACGTTAAAGAGTGGTTTAGTGATTATATAAAACCAACCAAAGTCAATTGCACGGTCAAATAGCGTAATATTATATTGCTTTTCGTATTTATCTAATAAATCAACTTTCTTTGCTCCGGCAAATAATTTTTGTGATATAATAAATTTGTTTCCTACTTCTATGGTTTGAGTTGGTGAGATGAAGTCAACCTGATATTTTTCAATACCGTTTTTTATTACACAATTGAAATTAGAACTATACTTACTAATTTTATCCGGAATTAAGGAAGCTAGCCAATATTTATCTGTTATGCCAATCCAATCAACAACACCTTGCGGAAATTTTTCAGTCTTTTTATCTTTTAAGTCATCAAAGGAATGTTCTTTAAGCCTACCATCAATAGCACCAATTGGTCCTTGATGCAGGATATTAGCTACTTTCTCTTTGCCAGTATATTTACGGTTAATTAGTCCATAATACTGCACTGATATTGGCTGCTTACTATCATTCACCGTAGTCTGATCTATGGTGAACAAGTAATTACTATCCATGCTAATAGTAACCAAGAATTTAACCCCATCTTTGTTGATCCATGATAAATTCACAGGTTTTGTAGGAGTAAGCTCATCACTATCAGCTTGCCAAAGAGTTTCACTGTTAGGAAGAATAGCACTACCAGTTTTATCAAACCAACCTATTTCTGCAAAATAGGCTTCTTCTGACTGAGAATGAGCAAATAATACAACAGGTTTACTGTCTTTTGATAGATCTTGCTTATACTTCAATAAAACCAAATCATCAAACCTTAACCCTTTTAAAGCAATCGATCCGGAAAGTAATTCTGAGTTTATCTGAATTCTCTTGGTAGCAACAAAGGATTCAGCTTCTTTAGATGCTTCTACTTGAACATTCTTTTTCTTTAACTCTTGAACTTGCTTATTATATATTTTATTTTGCTGTTCTAATTTTTGTAATCTTGGTTTATCGTAAAAATATTGCCATCCAAAAATAATACCAAGGGACAAGACAATGGCAGCTGCTAAGTTAACTATGTTATGATTCATCACGGTCTAAAAATAATTTAAGTTTACTAGAATATATACTACTCGTAAATGAAGAGTTGATAGACGATAGAATCAAAATCATGATAGTAGCAGGAGTCGAAGGGTCGATGGTCGGAGCGTACATTTAGTACTGGCTACCTACGAACCCTGAAGACGACAACGCAATTCTTGATTTTCTATTCTAGAGTATATCAGAATATTTGATTCCACTAAGTATTTTATATATAATTAATTTAGGTACATACAATAAAAATAGCTCCCTCATCTTAGAACCTTCATTAGACTTCCCTATGAGTTCTATAAGATTTAAGCAAAATAATCAAGAAATTTGATGTATACTCAAATCAGGATGAGTATACGTCTTGATTTGCAATCAAACTCTGATATTATGCGAAGTAAAATTTTAATCGTAACACGCGATAATCAAGTTTTTTAGAATTATTAAAAAATACGTCTATTAGCGAGAAGCCGCTGAAGGCGGCGACGCGGCAATCTAGGATACGCGAAGCGTTACTCTAAAAAAACAGCTTCGCTGTTTACCTAGATCGCCACGGCATCTAAAGAGCCTTGCTATGACGGTTAAGGAAAAACTTGATTATCGAGTAACACGCGAATTCGGCATAAGAATTTGTCAATTCTTATCCTGAATTGGGGTATAACATATATTTACAGCCAATTGCTAATTGTCTAGCAATTGGTAATTGGGATAATTGTAAACTGATGAACGAAATCTTCTCTAGTACATTACCTGTTTTGTTGATTCCCTTGTTTGGTAGTATTATCAAAAGGAAATGGTTGACTTCTGAAGAATTTTGGCGAGGATTAGAGAAATTATCATATTTTTTTCTTTTCCCTATTATGCTTTTTAATAATATATCTGCAGCCGATTTAAATGCATCGTCTATAATAAAACTGGTATTTGCATTAATCATCTCCACCTCTATTATTTCTTTGGCTTTAATTATTTATCAGAAGAAAACCAATTTTGACAAGGTTCAGTTTACTTCAACTTTCCAAGGTGCAATACGTTTTAATAGTTATATCTTTTTTGGTGTTAGTAGTCCTCTTTTGGGTCAGGAGGGACTTGCTATAGTATCTGTGATTTCATCCTATATGATCATTTTTACTAATATCATATCAGTAATGATTTTTGCACGTTATATCCCTGATAGTTCAGTAGCTAAGTCGCCTAAAGCTAGCTTTATATTGATACTTAAATTGATAGTACAAAATCCCTTGATTATAGCTAGTATAATTGGATTTCTTTTTAATTATTCTGGTTTAGAATTACATCTTGGTATAAAAAAAACCTTATCTAGCTTGTCCAACTCTGCTTTAGCTATAGGTATGCTAAATGTTGGGGCAAGTCTCAAATTTTTTATGCGTGGTGCTATTTTACAAAATGTATTGCTTACTAGTTTTGTTAAGTTAGTGGCTTTTCCTGTTGTCACAATAATTGTGTTGTCACTAATGTCAATAACTGGTACTGCTAAATCAGTTGGTGTCCTGTATAGCTGCCTGCCGTGTGCTAGCACGGCTTACGTTCTATCACGCCAGCTTGGTGGTGATCCGGAATCTATGGCATCAATCATTACGTTCACAACACTTTTTTCAATAGTATCATTGTCAGTTCTTATGTGGATGATATAACTAATAAACTCAATTTCGGATTAATTTCATTAATCCGAAATTGGAATGAGAATGTAAACAATCAGGCTTAAAGCGGCTATCACGCCTGATTGTTAAATATTTCATTTGCTAATCATCTTATTTTTATTGGTATAAAAATAAGATGATTAGCGATAATAGATTAAAATGCATTCGTACCAGCCGCTTCAAGAATGCATTTTTCTGATATTCTAGCCATTATTGGATTAAAATTTTTAATTTTAATCCAATAATGAGGTTAATAAACACTTGCAGTAATTAAGAAGGAATAACATCATGGGTGAAATGAATAAAATAAATTATCTCAAAGCCTTAGAATATCATCAAAAAGGTAAGCCAGGCAAAATTGCTATTGCGGCAACTAAGCCTTTGGATACTGCACATGACTTGGCTTTGGCTTATTCGCCAGGGGTAGCAGCTCCGTGTCTCGAAATTGCGAAAAATATAGATGATATTTATAAATATACTGCTAGAGGCAACTTAGTTGCTGTAATAACTAACGGTACGGCAGTTCTTGGTCTTGGTAGTATAGGGGCAGCTGCGTCGAAACCCGTAATGGAAGGAAAAGCCGTTTTATTCAAGAACTTTGCTGATATTGATTCTATTGATCTTGAAATAGATACGACTGACCCTGATGAGTTTGTTAATGCAGTAAAATATCTTAATTACAGTTTTGGAGGTATTAATTTAGAAGATATTAAATCTCCTGAATGTTTTATAATTGAAGAAAAATTAAAAAGCTGTATGCAGATACCGGTTTTTCATGATGATCAGCATGGTACGGCTATTATTGCTGCTGCAGGTTTAATTAATGCAGCTTATCTTACCAATCGTTCACTTGATAGTCTAAAAATTGTCATAAGTGGTGCAGGGGCAGCGGCAATTGCTTGCATTGAATTACTAATTGCTCTTAGTGTGGACAAAAAAAATGTTATACTATGTGATAAAATTGGGGTAGTTTACCAAGGTCGGCAAGAAGGCATGAACAAATGGAAAGAATTATATGCAGTCGAGACCGATCTCAGGACTCTGAGTGATGCTATGAAGTCAGCCGATGTATTCCTTGGTTTATCCGTTAAAGGAACAGTATCGAAAGAAATGGTAGCTAGCATGGCTGCAAATCCTATCATTTTTGCCATGGCTAATCCAGACCCAGAGATTACTCCGGAGGATATACAGCTAGTTAGAAGCGATGCGATTATTGCTACCGGACGCTCTGATTATAATAATCAGATTAATAATGTTATGGGATTTCCATATATTTTCCGTGGAGCTTTAGATGTTAGAGCTACTACTATTAATCAGGAAATGAAAATAGCGGCAGCAACTTCTTTAGCTGAATTAGCAAGACAAGCTGTTCCGAATGAAGTTTATAAAGCATATCCTGGTAAAAAAATGGTTTTTGGTCCAGATTACATAATTCCTGTACCATTTGATCCAAGATTAATTACCACTGTTCCGGTAGCGGTAGCTAAAGCTGCTATAGATAGTGGGGTTGCTAAAATTACCGAATTTGATGTTAAGAATTATGCAAAGGAGCTGGAAAGTAGGTTAAATCCTACCTCTCATTACATGAATCTATTATTTGAGAGAATTCAACAGTCAACACCTCAAAGAATAGTTTTTGCTGAAGGTGAGGAGGAAGAGGTAATCATAGCTGCTATGAGCATGCGGGATGCTTCGCATGCTCATCCTATCCTAGTTGGTAGATATGATAAAATATCTGCTGTTTTAAATAGAATAGGTATGAATTATGATTTAGATGGTATTACCATAATGAATGCTGCTATTAACCAAAATCTTGATAAATATATAGATACTCTTTATAGCCGGTTACAGCGTAAAGGTTACTTATACCGTGACTGTGCTAGACTAGTTAAAAGTGATAGAAATATATTCTCGGCTATCATGGTAGCTTGTGGCGATGCTGATTGTATGGTTACTGGTGTTACAAAGAGCTATTATAGTAGCTTAGAGGATATTATGAAGGTAATGGAAGCCAAAGAAAATAACAGAATTTTAGGCTATTCCATTCTGATTGCCAAGGAGCATAATATAATTATTGCTGATAATAGTGTGGCTGAACTGCCAAATGAGCAGGACATTGTAGAAATAACCTTGCAGACTGCTAATATAGCAAAAAATATGGGAATGACGCCAAAGGTTGCACTACTTTCTTTCTCAACTTTTGGTAATCCAATGAGGGAAAAGGCAAATAGAGTACGGGAAGCTGTTAGAATTTTAGATAGTATGAGTCTAGATTTTGAATATGATGGTGAAATGTCAGCTAATGTTGCTCTGAACCCTAATCGTAATTCATATAAGTTTTGTAGGCTATCAGGTTCTGCTAATGTATTAATTATGCCCGGTCTACATTCGGCTGCAATATCAACACAACTGCTGCAAGAATTAGCTGGAGGTGTTTTTATAGGACCAATAATTAATGGTTTTGAATATCCGGTACAAATAGTACAAATGGGATCATCGGCAAGTGAGATAACAAAAATTGCCACATTTGCCTGTATAGATGCAATAAATCTCTTGAACGAAAGATAATTAATTTTCGGATTTTATATTATTTGTTAATAGGTTATAATAACTCTTTCGAGGAATTTTAATGATATATACATTAATTGCTTTAAGCTTGACTACATTAGTCTTAGTGATAGGGATTGTATCTATGGCTATTGGTGGAAAATTTGATAAAAGATTTAGCTCAAAATTAATGTCGCTACGGGTTATATTTCAGGCAGTTGCTGTATGTTTGCTTGCTTTCCTCTATCTTTCAAAATAGTATATATACTCGATGAAAATCAAGAATTGCGTTGTCGTCTTCAGGGCACAACTGTTGAAAGTTAAAAAATCGTCATCGCGAAGTGCTGTGGTAAGGCTTAAACCGTCATTGCGAGCGAACGTACGTGAGCATGGCAATCCATAAAGCTTGTCATATAGATTGCTTCGTCGATCTACGGTCTCCTCGCAATGACGCTGTGGTATAGGTATTTGTAAACTTTCAACAGTTGTGCCTTTGACACGACGACCTTAATTCTTGAAGTTCTACCTGAGTATACTCGAATGATTTGGAAAAACTTGTAAGTTAATACCATAATATGTCTGATCTATTTAGTTTTAATGATAAAAAGCCTAAAATTAATAATTCATATACTGCAAAAGATATTGAAGTATTAGAAGGGCTTGAACCCGTACGCAAGCGTCCTGGTATGTATATTGGCGGAACAGACGAAAATGCTATGCATCATCTTGTTTCGGAAGTACTGGATAATGCTATGGATGAAGCTGTTGCTGGTTTTGCTAACATTATAACCATAAAAATGCATGTGGATAACAGTATCACTATTTCTGATAATGGTAGAGGAATTCCTGTCGATAATCACCCCAAATTTCCTGAAAAATCTGCTTTGGAGGTGATTCTAACTCAGCTCCACTCGGGAGGTAAATTTGCGAATAATGTATACCAAACAGCAGGTGGATTACACGGAGTTGGTATTTCTGTTGTTAATGCTTTATCAGACTATTTAGAAGTTAAAGTGTACAAGCAGGGTAAATTATTTAAGCAATCTTATTCTAAAGGGCATAAATTGAATGATTTAGAAAGTGAAGATGTTGCAAAAAAATTAAAGGGAACATCTATAAATTTTCATCCTGACCCAGAAATTTTTGGTGAAAAATCATGTTTCTCTCCTAAAAAAATATACGAATTAGCTAAATCAAAGGCCTATTTGTACAGGGGAGTAACGATAGAGTGGCAATGTGAGATTGAGACTAAAAGTGATGTACCGACAACAGCTCTGATCCATTTTCCAAATGGTTTGAAGGATTATTTAATATCAAAAATAAATCATGACGATTTAGTTAGTGGAGAGATTTTTTGTGGTAATATTGACTGGGACCAAGATCACGTAAAAGTGGAATGGGCAATTGCGTGGCATAAAAATGAATACCAACCCTTCATACAATCATATTGTAACACTATTCCCACCCCCCTTGGCGGAACTCATGAACAAGGTTTGCGTAATGCATTACTTCGCGGCTTAAAAATATACGGCGAAATGATAGGTAATAAAAAAACAACTATACTTACTATTGAAGATATTCTTGAAACTTCTTCTATTGTTCTCTCTATATTTATCCAGGATCCAATATTTCAAGGACAAACAAAAGAAAAATTGGTTTCACCAGGGGTTAATAAAATAGTAGAAAACATTATTAAGGATCATTTTGATCATTGGTTGAGCAGTAATAAAGTAGCCGCAAACCAATTAGTTGAGCATATAGTCAATATTGCTGAATTCCGAATAAATAAGCGTAATGAAAAAAATACCTTACGTAAAACTGCTACACAAAAATTGCGACTACCAGGTAAATTAGCCGATTGTACAAGAACGTCTCCTAATGGGACGGAGCTATTTTTGGTTGAGGGAGATTCAGCTGGAGGATCAGCTAAGCAGGCAAGAGATCGAGAAACACAAGCTATTTTGCCCCTTCGGGGCAAAATCCTAAATGTTGCCAATGCAACTCTAGAAAAGATTACTAATAATCAAGAAATTCAAGATCTAGAAGTAGCACTAGCATGCGGTAGTCTTAAAAATTACCGAGAAGAAAATTTACGTTATGAAAAAATAATAATTATGACAGATGCTGATGTTGACGGAGCTCACATCGCCTCACTGTTAATGACGTTTTTTTACCTTCGTATGCCAAAGCTAGTATCATCGGGTCATTTATATATTGCAAAACCACCACTTTATCGACTAACACAGTCTAATAAAACTTACTATGCAGTAAATGATCAACAAAAGACTGATTTAACTGCTAGATTATTAAAAAATAGTAAAGCTAAAATAGACATTGGTAGATTTAAGGGACTGGGGGAAATGATGCCAGCTCAGTTAAAAGAAACAACAATGAATCCAAAAAATAGGTCACTTTTAAAAGTTACTATAGATGATTTTGATAATATTGCTAAGATGGTAGACAATCTTATGGGCAAGAAACCAGAAAAACGTTTCCAGTTTATTTATGATCAGGCTTTAATTAAAATGGATACTATTATAAATAATCTAGATATTTAAAATTGCATCATCTACCAACTACTTATAAATTACAGGAGTACTATGTTCTTACGTTTAATTACAATATTATTATCAAGTTCTATCATTTTTTCTAATATAACATTTGCTGAAGAAGTAAAGAAGAAAGAATTACCAGATTCAGCTTATTTAAAACAATTCCAAGATATCTTTGAACGTGTTAATAGAGACTATGTCCAAGAACCTGAAAAACAAAAAATGACTGATGCAGCTATAGATGGCATGTTAACTTCGCTAGATCCTCATTCTAACTACATTACTGATGAGGATCTAGAATATTTTCTTGACCACACTAAAGGAGAATTTGGAGGTATTGGTGTTGAAGTGCAATATGACAATAGTGCTATCAAAGTCATTTCCCCTATTGATGATCTACCCGCTTATAGGGCAGGTATAAAAGCTGGAGACTATATTGTGGGGGTTAATGATGAGTTTGTATCAAATTTAGGATTTAATAAAGCGGTCAGAGAGATGCGTGGAGAACCAGGGGCAAAGGTAAAATTATTGGTAATCACGGAAGGTGAAAGTAAGCCAAAGGAAATTGAACTTACTAGAGAAATAGTTACAATTACACCAGTAAAAGCCCATTTAGAAAGAAATAATATCGCTTACGTAAGGATAGGGAGTTTTAATGAACATACTATTTCAGAATTAAAAAAATCTATAAAAACTTTAAAAAATGAAAGTAAAAATGGTCTAAAAGGTATTATCTTAGACCTACGTAATAATGGTGGTGGTCTGTTAGATCAGGCTGTTGCGGTTAGCGAATATTTTATTGATTCTGGGGTAATCGTTACTACCAAAGGCAGAAGCAAAAATAGTAACTCAGTATTGACTAGTAATAAATTTGCAGAAAAAGCACCATCTGTCCCTATTGTTGCTCTTATTAATGTTGGATCTGCTTCAGCTGCAGAAATCGTAGCTGGTGCATTGCAAGATCATAAAAGAGCAGTAATACTTGGAACAAAATCTTTTGGTAAAGGGTCCGTACAAAGCTTTGCTACAATTAGTCCTAGAGCTGCTATAAAGCTTACAACAGCTAAATATTACACTCCTAGTGGTCGTTCAATTCAAGCAGAGGGTATTGAACCTGACATAGTGGTTGAGATGGCAAAAGTTGAGTATCCCGAAACAAAATCAACAGATGTGAGATTTTCTGAATCTTCTCTAAAGAATTATCTAAAAAACGATAATAATAAAAACGATGATAAAAAAGTAGATACTACAGATAAAAATAAAGAACTTATTAAGAAAACAAATGATATTACAAAAAATACCAAACCAAAAAATACTCTAGAACAATTATCTGATCTTTATAAAAAAGATTATCAATTTGCTAGAGCTTATGATTTAATTATGGGATTAATCTTGACTAATAAAAGTAGTAATGAATTGAAAAAATAAAGGGTATACTCAGGTAGAACTTCAAGAATTGGCGTTCCCGCGACCAAAGATCGAAGCTGCTCCGTTACTCATGTACGCCTAGCAGCTCGACTTTGCTACTGCCTAGCTCTTCTTGAAGTTATACTATCGTCTACCAACTCTTCATTTACGAGCAGTATACAATGGGTAGGGTAATTGGGCATAACTGTTGAAAGTTAAAAAACCGTCTATTAGCGAGCGAACGTACGTGAGCGTGGCAATCCATGAAACTTGTCATATAGATTGCTTCGTTGACCTTATGGTCTCCTCGCAATGACATGCTAGATTCTTAAGTTGACGCCTATGCGAATTCGCGTGATTAGGAATGATAAGGTTACAAAGGAAATATCAGCTATTAGTTATGACTTTAATATTGTCCTGTGTCTATATGTGTAAGTAATATATGTGCAAACCTAATGATTCAAAATAAATATATTATTAGACTGTCATCCATTGGCTTATTTATAAACATTATTGTAAATATGATTTACTATCGTTACTTCATTATTGAAGAAATGATTTTAAAGCAAGTCGGAGAAACAAATATTAAAATAGCTGATGTTTATACAAAAAATGTTTGGGATAGGAATAGAACTGCTGTAGATAAGATACATGAATTTGGTTATATAAATTTATTACAAGATACAGATTTTATTAAGTTTGCAACTACTTCAGTTGATATTTTTGTTAATCTTAATGCATATATTTCTTTGTATGATCTACAAGGTAATAAAATTATAACTAGTTCGCCAATTCAAGTAACAAGTCACATGAATTTTCCTGAAGATACTCTGTATCAAAAAATTATTACCAAAATTGATAGATATTTTTTAAAAGAATTGAGTATAGAACAAGCCTTTAACAAAGCTTTTAAAGGGATAACAACTCATCTATTAATTCCTAGAGCCATGTTACATATATCAGGGGAGGTAAAGAAAGCATCTTGTATAACAAGTTATATCCCAATAATAAACCGTGATCCATTGAACTATCCTGTTGATGGTGTATTAGAGATACATACCAATATTACTAGTTTATGGTCAAGTATTATAGAGCTTGAAAGAAAAGTATTATTAACTTTTGTTATCATTTTGGTAATATTTTTAGTTATAGTTATGAGTAACACAAATTATGCACAAAAAATTATAGACCGACAATTTGAGGCTAATAAAGCATTAGAGGAAGCAGTAACTAAGGTTAGAAATGAAAGTTCTGCTCATACTAAATTTTTTGCCAATGTTAGTCATGAGCTGCGTACCCCTCTAAATGCTATTATAGGTTTTTCAGAAATTATGATGTCTACACCTTACAATAAGGAACATGATGCTTATGTAAAAGATATTCATAACGCAGGCAAGCATTTACTAGGTATAATAACCGATATATTAGACTTGTCAAAAGCATCTGCTGACAAGCTATTAGTTGATTTTGTAGAGTTAGACCTAAATAAATTAATTACTTCTACTATAAGGATAATGCAACCAAGAGCTGACCAAGCGAATGTAGCATTAATTGAAAAACTACCAAAAGATCATATTATTATAAAAGCAGATCCTAAAAGGCTTAAACAAGTATTTTTTAACCTTTTATCTAATTCTATAAAATTCACCAACGCATTAGGTTCTATAACAATTCATGCTGAAAAGAATGAATCTCAAGGACTAGTTTATGTGCAAGTTATAGATACTGGTATAGGAATTGATGAGAAAGATATTCCAAAAGTACTCTCAACATTTGGTCAAATTGATAGTGCCGTTGGCAGAAAATATCAAGGGACTGGTCTTGGTTTACCACTCACTCGAAAGTTGGTTGAACTAATGAGAGGTAAATTTGATATACAAAGTAAAATAGGCATAGGCACAACTGTAACACTAACTTTTGCTTATGATAGTAGTATAGAACAATAACTACCCCAATGTTGGGAATGCAGGTGTATGATTATTTGACTATATTTAATGGAGAACTGGTAGTTTTTATGGTGATAGCATGTAATTTATTATTATTCAGTATTTCTGCTAAAGCTTTTTTTACCATCTTATGCTGATTAATTAGACTAATTCCAAGAAAAGCATCATCTTGTATTTCTAAGGAATAGTGATCCTGATCTCCAGCTAAATCAACAATTTTTATTTTGGCATTTGGAAAACTATAACGTATAATTTCTTCAAGTTCTTTAATAGATATTGCCATTGTTCTTTAGAGTTTTTTATGTAACATACAACAAAAGCTTAAAGTCTGCAATCAGAGAAATTTAAAAGTCGATCGACTGGCAAAGTAATGCATTTTTTACTTTCTAATAACAGTCAACTAAGTCGTCAGCATGCTCGTATAGTGTATCCTGTCCCTCAAGTTTAGTCACTTCTTGAACACAATAAATATTATCCTTATAATCATGAGAGGTACTAATTATTAATGACTTAATATTTTCTAATAGCTCTGAACGACTTTCTGTATCTAACCCTACAATCCATTGAACGGTTTTCTGTACTTCTTCAGGTAGTGATGCAATTGTAGTAAGATCTAACTCTTCAGGAGATACATTATTAACATATTCTAAATATTCTAATGCACATTTGGAATCCTTTGCATATAATTCTTTAATCCACTGAAGTGTTGTTGTAAATTTCTCACTACTTACAGCAAAATCTGTTTCTCCATTAGTCACTATAGTACTACTAGATTCTAATTCATTACTTACCATTGCATTTAAGACTTCAGGTTCTGCAGTAGCCACCACTATATCAGAATAGTCTGAGTTGCTATCACTTTCATACCCTTCATCACTAACTTCAGTATTTATCATTGCAGTGACTCTAGGTTTTGTAGAAGTTATATCAGATTCTGAGATGCTATCATTTTCATACCCTTCATCATTAACCTCAGAACTTACCAGTGCATTTGAGATTTCAGATTGCTCAAGATTATCATTCCAATCAGCTTTTAACCTATCACACAGATCTTGTACTAACTTGGAATTATTTTCTAAATATTGCTCAGCGACTAGCTTTAACTTTGTTATATTATTTTGGCTAGAATCGTCTAAGTTTTTACATTCTTTTGGGATAGGCAGCCATATCTCTGTATTTTGTCCTTCACCTGTTAGATCTAACCTAACCTCATTTACGTCAGCTTCCTCGTCGTTTTTCATAAGTGTATCAATTAAGCCGTTAAGCAACCACCCTAATGCTCCATCAAAATTAGGTGATGGTATTTGGGCTTTTGTTTGCTCACCTTTTCCAAAATTGATAGAACAAATCATAGTGCGTTCCATAATGTCTGCTTGTTCATGATAACTAAGCCCTTCTTTAAGCACCTGTAGCACTGTAGCAGCTGGACGATTAGCACCAAGACCACCATCGGCAAAAGCATAAGGCTTACCCGCAGCATAATCATAATCTTTTACGGCCTCTTTATTAACAACAGCTTTAAAATAGGTTGGTGCTGCTGTAGTTGCAAGAAGCACGTCCTTTGTTCTAACATGTGGACTATGTTGATCATGACTATCAAAAATCTTCATACTATTCTTTCCTTCATTCAAATCAGCAACTGGTATAATAAGACGGCATAGACTATCATCCAATCTATTATCCCCTAAATGCTTTTCTAGCATTTTCTTCAAAGGTTCTTGACTATATTTGTGTTTTATTATTCCCCAGTTAAACCAGCTTTGAGGGAAGATTTCAGGAGCAGTGTTTTCAAATAATTCTAAAGCTTCTTTAGCTGAATAACGAGGTTCTGTTGATCCTTCTTCTTTAGGAATTGTTAATAAGGCTGCAATTAATCCTCCAACACTAGTGCCAGAAATAATATTAAATAATTTAGATATAGGTTGCTGGGTTATTTCTTCTATTTTCGCTAGTACAACTAACTCAGCTATTCCTTTTACCCCACCACCTGAAAGGCAAAGAACTTTGTTTTGTCCTGTTTGATTTGTAGTCATAAACTATGCCCCCGTAACCTTTTAAAGTTTCCTGATATTTAGGTTATCATAAAATTTATATTGTAACAAATAAAATTTTGTATCGTAATAAATAAAAGCAAAAAATAAATTATATAATATCGTAGGGAAGGCTAAAATATTACACACCAAACTTGTAAATTGATTTATCAATTCTTCAAAGTATTTGAGTATATAACACCCCAATTCGGGATAAGAATTAGTTAATTCTTATCCCGAATTCGCGTATAACCTAACATGCTGCAAAATTTTCTTTGCAGCCTCACTAGCAGGAAGGAGTGTAACATCAAGCTCAAATAAATTAGGATGAGAAATTTGAATCAAAGGATATTTTGGATAAACATCTTGTATATCGATTGATTTGTAACGAAGCAGCCTATCTAGTTGTTGAATTCTCATAATATTTTCTTCTTCTGAAATCAATAATTTTACAGGAATAAATGTTGACTTACGGTTCGATGCTAGCTGTTGTACTTGATTAAAAAGCTTATGATCACCATCAATCTCATAGAGACAATTAGTAAGAACATAGTTATTATAAGTTTCTTGGCTTAGAAAATTAAAAATACCATCTCGTATATGTTTAATTGTATCCCAAGCAAATTCTGGAATGGGAGTCAACCCATCATAATTTAGAAGTGAGAAAATAGGATTATTGATATGTTGGTTGTCACATATGCTGTAGCCAGCTTTTGCTATTTCCTTTGCTATAGTATACTTGCCAGTCCCTAGTTTACCTATTAGGTAGATAATGGTAGTCATTTTGTTTAATCTCACTAAAAGCTAACTATACTAATTTTATTTGTGTTAAACTCTAAAAACTTAGAAATTGATTTATCAATTTTTCAAAGCATTTGAGTATATATTACATTAATTACAACATCGCCATTCTTTAATACTTGATTTGTTGATGAAAATTGTTCAACAAATTCTATGGTGCGAGCAGACGTAACGTTTTTGAGATCTATTATTAGGTCATCAGAAAGTTTTTCTCCTATAATTTCTAGTATCTCAATATCAGCTTTGACTGACAAATTCTTTTCTGCTTTAGCTTTCCTAACCAAGTCTAGTATTTCAATAAGTCTATCAGGCTGAATCTGATCTACCGGAAAAGATAAATTTTTGATTTGAGACCAGTTGCCCCTTGTATGTATAGATTTTGTACTATACAAAATTTGCCAAATTTCTTCTGTTATATGTGGAAGGAAAGGAGCTAATAATTTAAGTAAGATTTTTATAGAATGATATAAGGTTATTATGGCACTATACTGCCCTTTATTATCTGAACCATCCATATTATAAGCTCGGGTTTTAGTTATCTCGAGGTAATTATCACAAAATACTGACCAAAAAAACTTTTCTATCAAATCCACAGCATTGGCATACTCATAATTTTGCATATCTGATTCAACTTTGCTTACTAACTCAACTAGTTTAACTATTAACCACTGGTCAAACTTATGACAAATCTTGCTTTCTATATCAGATATTTCAGCATTTTTATCTAGTGAGTCTAATTTATCGAAGTGAATAGTAGCAAATTTAGCAGCGTTCCATAATTTATTAACAAGCCTCTTGCCATTTTTCATTACGTCTTCAGAGTAAACAGTGTCTGCCCCAAGCTTAGATTTAGAAGTCCAATAACGTGTTACATCAGCACCGTATTGCTCAAGCAATTTTTGTGGCACAATAACATTGCCTTTAGATTTTGACATTTTGCTACGATCAAACGCTAGACACCACCCGCTAATCATAATGTTTTTCCAAGGTAGGGTATTCTCATGTAATTGGGCTTTAAGTATTGTATAAAAGGCCCATGTCCTAATGATTTCATGAGCTTGCGGATGTAGGTCAGCAGGAAATAATTTTTTATGACGCTCGATATCTACGTTAAACTTTTCAGAGATACCATGACTACTTAATTGTGGTGATACTGCACTGGTAGCCCAAGTATCCATAACATCGTAATCCGGTTCTACTTCTTCTCTAGAATAGCCAATTGGTAGGTCTCGAAGAGGGTCTACTGGCAGTTGTTTGATATCTGGAAATAGGGGTTTGCCTATTTCGCCAATTCTTTTAGAATACCAAACAGGGAAAGGTACACCAAAATAGCGTTGACGACTTATACACCAATCCCATGATATGCTATTTATCCAGTTCTCAAGCTTAATTTTCATAGTTTTTGGATGCCAATTCAGCTCACATGCACGTTGCATTAGAACATCTTTATGTTTTATCGTGCGAACAAACCACTGAGGTAGCGTAAGTATCTCTAGCGGTGAGCCTGAACGTTCAGCACATTTTACTGTTTGAGTAATTTCTATTTGTCTAACTAATAGGTCTTGCTCTTTTAAGATTTCTATAATTTTACTTCTAGCATCTTTTATTTTTAAACCATTTAACTGATGTGAATTTGATAATTCAGTCGGGATATTTATGATACCTTTTTTATCTATAATAATTTTCATAGGTAAATTGTGAGTTCTCCACCAAGTTATATCGGTTGTGTCACCAAAAGTACAGCACATCACAAGTCCACTTCCTTTATCTATTTGAACTAAATCATCCGCTAGAATAGGTACTTTAACATCAAATAGCGGTGTTATGGCAAATTGGTCTTTCAGTTGTTGGTATCTATCATCATTTGGATTGTAAAATACTGCAACACAAGCTGGTAGCATTTCTGGTCTAGTGGTAGCAATAATAATCTTCTCACCCTTGCTGGTATGAAAAATTATATCATTCATCATTGTAGTTTTTTCTTGGTCTTCAATGTCAGCTTGAGATAAAGCCGTTTGATCAACTGGATCCCACAACATTGGTTGATTATTACGGTAAATTTCGCCTTTGTCGACTAAGTCTAAAAATGACATTTGTGATATTTTTTGTGATAATGGATTAATTGTTTGGTATTCCAAAGTCCAATCAACAGATAAAGCCATTTGATTAAATAATGAGCGGAATTTCTCTTCCTCAGAAATAACAACTTCCTTACATATCTCAATAAATTCATCTCTTGCCATACTGGCTGCTCTGAGTTGTTTTTGTTTTTCAACTAAACGTTCGGTAGGTAAACCATTATCATCAAAACCGATTGGATAAAAAATATTTTTACCCAGCATCCGTTGGAAACGGACAATAAAATCAGCTTGAGTATAACTGTAAACATGTCCTATATGCAAATGTCCTGAGACTGTTGGTGGTGGCGTATCTACTACAAAACTATTTTCTCTCGTATCATTTTTATCCCAAAGATAAATTTTTTGTTCCTGCCAAAATTTTTGCCATTTTCTTTCGCTTTCAATAAAGCTATAATTTTTTAGAAATTCTATCATAATAAGACTATCCTAGTTACGCGAATTCGGGATAATAATTAACTAATTCTTATCCCGAATTTGGGGTTGATTGTTAAAATATATTCGTGTCAGCCACTTCAAAAGTAGACCTCTTACAGAATTCACTTCTGCTAGGGAATTTGTAGGAGGACCGGAATCTCAAACCGCAGCGTACTCAAACGTACGTGAGGATTCGAGTCTAGTCCCGACGCACAAATTACCAGCAGAAGTAGAATTATGCAAAAGGTCTAGTGCATTTATCGAATTAATGGTTAGAATATATCATAATATTTGACCCCACTAAGTATTTTATATTAGATTTTTTGAATATTTCTATGTTGAGTAGATTTATAGGCATTTTCGCTAAGCAAGAACCGAAAGCAGTACTAAATTCCGTTACGAATTCGAGAACGAAAATAACGATCGATAAGACCATTAAATGGAAATGTTCACAGACCTAGTTAAATTAATTCAAAATATATCATAACTATAGCAATGCCAAATAAATTTTTTCTGAGCCTTAAATTAATGAGACTGCAAAGTCCTACTGGCTATCTGTTACTATTTTTCTCAACATGCTTTGGGGTACTTCTTACCAATATTGCAATTTATAATTTAGTAAAATTATTATCATTGTTTTTTATCGGAAGTATCATTACTAGGGGAGCTGGTTGCGTTCTTAACGATATTTTTGATAAAGATTTTGATAAGCATGTTTTAAGAACAAAGGATAGACCACTAGCTAATGGATCATTAAATGTAAATGAAGCGATGATTTTGCTAACTATATTATCAGTCTGTTCCTTGACAATTTTATTATCATTAAATAAAACAGCGATTTGCCTAGGGTTTCTTAGCTTTATCATGATTGTTTTATATCCGCTAATGAAAAGAATGATAAACTTTCCGCAAGTATTTCTAGGACTAACATTTAATGGAGTATTGATTGGCAGTAGTGCTGTAATTGATAAAATATCAATAGAATCGGGTATTATGTATATTGCCTGCTGTTTTTGGATTATTGGTTATGACACTATTTATGGTTTTATGGATATAAAGGACGATAAGAAGATTAAGATCAAGTCAATGCCACTTTTTTTAGAAAAGAGAAATTATAAATTACATTTATATGTTTACTATACCATCTTCATATTATTATTCATATTTGCTAACATTATAGCAACCCATCGACCTAACTATATAGCTATTCTCTGTGCTTATATAATGCTGATTTGGCAGGTAGTAACATTAGAAATCTCAGACCCACAAAATTGTCTTACTAGGTTTAAAAATAATAATTACGTTGGCTTAATCTTGGCTTTAGGTGCATTAGATTTGAATAATTAAATAATTCACCTTACGCGTGGCATTTAAAAATCATAAGGGAGAAAACAGCCCGGCGTCATTGCGAGGAGCTACTTTAGTAGCGACGAAGCAATCTAATAAATGTGGATTGCCACGACCACTACGTGGTCTCGCAATGACTCTTGTACTTATTCTGCAATTTTTAAATTACCATGGTGGTTATGCGTAAGGTAAGTTAAATAATTATGCTGACATTTCCAACTTAACTCTATCCCTTAATTATCAAGGCTTCTTCAAGCAATTTTTTCTGTTGCTCATTATGTATGATCGGTGAGCCAACTGCTGGTGAAGCAGACTCATTCCTACCAACATATATAAATTGATTATTAATTGATGCATTTTTTAGGCTCTCATTTAAGTGATCTTTAACAAAATTCCACGCCCCCATATTTTTAGGTTCTTCTTGACACCAAATAAACTCTTTAGCTTTATTATATTTACCTAATATTTTAACGATAATATCCGTTTCAAACGGATATAACTGTTCAAGTCTAATAATCACTATATCTAAAATATTCTTTTCTTCTCTTTTTTCTAATAAATCATAGTAGACTTTACCACTACATAATATAATTCGTTTTACTTCCTTGGCATTTATAGCATCATTAATTTCGTCTAGCACAGGTATAAAGCTCGTATTCTCATCAAGCTGGGAGAGAGGTGATACAACCATTTTATGTCTTAATAAAGATTTTGGTGACATTACTATTAGTGGTTTACGAATATTACTGTATATTTGACGACGTAATAAATGAAAAAATGAAGCTGGCGTCGTAGGATATGTAACTTGCATATTATTTTCAGCAGCAAGCTGCAAGAACCTCTCGAGTCTTGCAGAGCTATGCTCTGGACCTTGTCCTTCAGATCCATGTGGTAGTAGCACTACTATACCGCTCATCCTGAGCCATTTGCTTTCACTACTGGAAATGAATTGGTCGAAAATTATTTGAGCTCCGTTAGCAAAATCGCCAAATTGAGCTTCCCAAATTACTAAATCTTTTGGATTAACTAATGAATAACCATACTCAAAACCTAAAACTGCATATTCAGATAAATTACTGTCAGCAATTTCAAAATTTGCTTGCCCAAAATTTCCTTGGTTTTGCGATAAATTATTTAATGGTGTATAAGTTCTATCATCCACCTGACTATGTAACACTGCATGACGGTGAGAGAAAGTGCCACGCCCACAATCTTGACCAGTAAAACGTATTCTAGTACCTGAATTTAATAAACTGGCAAAGGCTAACTGTTCTGCAGTTGCCCAGTCAATAGGTTTATCTTGCTTTAAAGTATTTTCTCTTAATTCAAATAATTTTACAAGTTTGGGATTTAAAGGAAAATCTTTTGGTATCTGACAAAGCTTTATACCAAGTTCTTTTAAGGTGTCTTTGTTAACACCAGTAGAGAGCATTTGAGCATTTGACCTAGTATAACTAGACCATAAACCTTCCAAAAACTGAGCTTGTGGCTGATAATTTTTGGCTTGTTCATATTCTTGATCTAATTTCAGTTTAAATTGTTCTTTTAATGTAGGAAAATAATTTTGGTCAATTATTCCACCTGCTACTAGTTTATTTGCAAAAATAGTTGCCGGGGATTGCTTATTTTTTATTACATTATACATAACAGCTTGAGTATACATAGGTTCATCACCTTCATTATGACCATATTTACGATAACAAATGATCTCAACGACTATGTCTCTAGCAAATTTATATCGGTAATTCACTGCAATATTGGTAGCCTTGATCACTGCTTCAATATCATCACCATTTACATGTAGAATTGGACTATTAATTATCTTAGCAAACTCAGTAGAATATCTACCTGGCCTAGTGTCATAACTATTCGCTGTAAATCCAAGCTGATTATTAATGACAAAGTGAATAATCCCGCCAACATTATAAGGCTTTAGATCCGACATAAATAAACTCTCAGCTACTACACCTTGACCACAAAAAGCACTATCGCCATGAACCAAAATACCCATTACTTTCTTACGATTAGTATCTTGGATGCTATCCTGTTTTGCTCGTACTTTACCAGCTACTACCGGATTCACCGCTTCTAAATGTGATGGATTATCTGCCATAGAAAGATGCACCTTAAACCCCTCTCTTATCTGATCTGATGAATAGCCAATATGATACTTCACATCACCTGAAATACCTAAATCAGTCGGCAAGATACTACCTGTTATAAATCCAGACAAAATAGCTTTATAAGGTTTAGTCATTACCTTGGCCAATGTGCTAAGTCTTCCTCGGTGAGCCATACCTATTACTACATCTTCTAGTCCATGGACAGTAGACATATCTATAGCTTTATCTATAGCCACTACGGCTGCCTCTCCACCTTCTACTGAAAAGCGTTTTGCTCCAGGAAATTTGGTATGTAGATATTGTTCAAATCCTTCAATTTCTACTAAATCTTTTAGTATATCCTTCTTATCTTGTTCCAATATATTAAAAGCTTGAACATTACTTTCTATCTGCTCAAAAAACCAAGTTTTCTCATCTTCATTGGTCACATGAGCAAATTCTACGGCAATATCTTTAGTATAAGTTTGATCAAGCAAATTAACCAATTCCTTAAGTGAACATGCTTTTATTCCAAAAAATTCATCATCAATTTCTATAATATTATTCAAATGATCTGTGGTAAAACCAAAATCTTCTATATTAAGTCTCAACTCATTTTTAGTCTTAAGAACTTCAAGATTCAAGGGATCTAGCTTAACTAAATAATGTCCATAATTACGGTAGCGGGCAATCATTGCTTTTGCTCTGAGCTTGTTAGCTGTAGCAGAAAATTCCGTAACATACGGTAAAGGCTTTTCTTGAGGTGAAGTAATAACATGAGCAATAGTTTTATTAACTTGGTAACTATTATTATTCTCAATATTTTGGAAATAGTTTTGCCAGCTTTCATCAACTGCTTTATGATCTGATAAATATAGCTGATATAGCTCTTCTATAAAAACAGCATTACTACCAAATAAAAAACTAGTTTGTTTTAAATTTTTATCCATAAACTCCTATTCCTAATTAGTAAAAAGCCTAGATAGCATTCCCCGTGGGGAATGACATCATTTTTGACCTTGTAAGTATCATTTCCAATTTTCCAAATCATTTGTCACATCTGAAGTAAAAACCTAAATTACCATACCGTTTACTTGATGCTCCCAAAGTTCTTTGAATCTACCATTTGGCATTGCAAGTAGTTCTACAAAATTTCCATCTTCAACAATTTGGCCGTTTTCTATCACAACAATTCTATCTAAATGTCTTATTGTTGACAGACGATGAGCTATGGCAATTACAGTTGCATTATTTTTTTCAAGTAGTGTGTTTATAGATTTTTGAATTTCTAGTTCGGTTTGACTGTCAAGTGAAGAAGTCGCTTCATCCAGAATTAAAATCGGGGCATTTTTAAGAATAGCCCTGGCAATTGCTATACGTTGACGTTGACCTCCACTTAGTTTAATTCCTCTTTCGCCCACAAGGGTATTATATTTCTCAGGTAGGGTTTCAATAAACTCATGAAGATTGGCTGCCAGTGCTGCACTTTCTATCTCAGCTTGTGTTGTATTTTCTTTAGCATACCCAATATTTTCTCCAATAGAACGATGAAAGAGCATAATATCTTGTGGAATTAGAGATATTTGACTACGTAGACTCTCACAAGATACATTATAGATACTTTGATTATCAATAATAATATCCCCGGTTGTTATTTGAAAATTTTTGAGTAATAAAGATATTAATGTTGATTTCCCACCACCAGAATGTCCAACAATTCCAATTTTTTGACCAGCTTTGATATTAAGATTTAAATCCTTAAATACACAATTAGTGTTGTTATAACCAAAAGATAAATTCTGAAATACAATATCACCTTTGGTAATCGTTAAGTTAGTTACAGAAGGAGTATCAATTGTATTTTGTGGGATTTGCATAATTGTAAAAGCAGAGCGAAAAGCAGCAACATCCTCTAGGAAATCTTTTATTTCCATTGTAGTTTGCCAACTATTTTCAGTAAATAAAAAAGTAAGTGACATAACAAAAGCAATATCACCAATTGAAATCTCATTATTATTTTTCATATAAATGACATAACAAAATAGTGAGATTAAAAATACCCAATAAAATAAACACAATATTATAGATATAATTAAATCGTATCTATAATATTTGATAATTAATGGGTTATGTATATTATCATAATAGTGTTGTATTTTGTGTAACTCACGCTGCTGAGTAGCAAAAGCAAAAACTGTAAAAATGTTAGTAATACAATCTGCTACAGTTCCAAATAAATAATACCATGAGTCTTGCTTTTCCTGCTCCATTTTGGCAAGCTTGGTAAAAAATTTAAATGCCATTGGTGCATATATAAAGCTAAATGCTAGAACAAAAAAAAGTATTTTTATATTGGTCAGACCTAATGCAATACCAGAAAATAACGTAATAAACAATGGTTTACTTAGCTGCAATTCAAGTGCTTGATGCATTTTAAAATAGTTATCACCAATTCCTTTTACTTTCGCAACAATTGAACCGGAAAGGTTATGTTGAAAAAAAGTATATGATAATTTAAAGCAATGTGTGCAAACTTTATTTAATATATTTTGTAAAATATATGGCATACATTTTAATTGAGCAAAATTATGCATTCGCCATGCACCATCAAGGATAATTTGGGAGCTTATAAATATCGTTATTGGTTTCCAACTTTGTTCAAAAGTAATATTTTGATTTTGAGTAAACAAATCAATTAATAGCTTTATAGCATAATTATATATAATTGGATATACACCATGTGCACATGGCGCAATCATCATGATAAAATATAAATACTTATATGGCTTTATAACTGACCAAAGAAAGGAAGATGGGGTTGACATTTTTGTATAAATTTATTTGTACTAGTACAAAGACGGAAAGCTAGACTTTATGCTACGTCCACCGTTTGATATGTTCACAAAATGCACTAAAATCGAAGAATGGCTCAGCCTAGTGGATGATTTTAGAACCAAAAGTGACATAAGAATTGTTATAAACCAATCCTTATCATACATTTGTATAGATGTCAATTTAATAATCTTTGGGAGAATCTTGCCTGA
This sequence comes from Candidatus Tisiphia endosymbiont of Melanophora roralis, assembly GCF_964026575.1. NCBI lineage: Bacteria > Pseudomonadati > Pseudomonadota > Alphaproteobacteria > Rickettsiales > Rickettsiaceae > Candidatus Tisiphia > Candidatus Tisiphia endosymbiont of Melanophora roralis. The sequence goes on along the minus strand of NZ_OZ032161.1, from coordinate 1,433,601 downwards.
ATAATTTTAAAGTGTAGATTGCAATATGCTTTTGACCCCTTTTGAAAAAAATTGTAATGTGACTAGAGTCCTAACCTAGTCACACTAAAATCTAATTAAGATATAAGAACCTAGACACAGAGCAAGGATTTGCAGTAGAGGCAAGAGTATATATTATTCATCCTTATATACTCCCCACAATACTGTTTTAGGTAGCCATCCAGTATAATTCTTGCAGCACACCTGACAATAATCTTGTTTGCATTTATTAAGTAGGCAACGGACATAATTACTTACTCTTGCAACAATTTTATGTTGATCATTAGCTGCTCGAGTCAGAGCTACTAACTTGGCACTTACCACAATCACCGATCTTTTACCGGACAATACACTTGAATGTACCCAGCCTCCTTCTCCTTTTATATCACGAATTTGCCTCCATTGTTCATATTCTGCAATAATTTCTATTGGTTCACCTTTTTTAACAAATACCCATTCTATAGGTGTTTTTATCGAAGGACCAACTCTAGCATTTACCTCATTAGCCTTTATTGAGGCAAATCTAGGTATCGGCAATTTCTGATTATCAGCTGTCGTTAGTAAAGGTGTAATGGTCAAGATTATAATCAAAATATATGACTGTTGCTTTAGTAACTTGATTGCCATGGTTATTTTTAATCATTCTCTTCTAATTCACGCAAAGCATCATCTCGTTTAGCTATTACATAATTACCTGATCTAAATTGCCCTTTGATACGATTTATTTCATATTCACTAAGGCCAATAAATTTTAAAATTGTTCCACCAAGCTGTAACCCCGTCTCATAATTTTCTGGTATGATTGTTGTTGCTCCAGCATCATAAAATTCTCTAGCCTTTTCTAGATTCTTTAATCTTACAATAACTTCAAGATCTGGAAAATGACTTGAAATTGTTCGAAGAGATTTTTTGATAGTAACACTATTATTCATTGTAAGTACTAGAGTTAAAATCCTTTCTGCTCCCACAGCTTTTAGCGTATCAATCTGTGATACATCTCCTTTAAAAACTGGAAAGCCATTAGCTGTTTCTGCTTTTACAATCTCGTCATTAACATCTAGTGCTATATAATTGATTCCTTCAGCTTCCAGTACTAATGCTACCATTCTACCAACGCTACCAAAACCGGCAATTATTATATGATTTGTTAAATCTCTTGCTCCAAGTTCTATAATTTGTATTGGAGTCTTGCCAAGTTGTTTATCAAGTCTTTCAGCAAGTTTTCTTCCTAAAATTGCCAGTAATGGAGTTAGTGCCATAGTACATGTCACCACTAATAACAGAATATTAGCCGTACTCTCTCTAATAACCTGAGTTTCTTTACCAAGACCGAATAAGATAAAAGCAAATTCTCCACCTTGTGATAATAATAAACCTGCATGCAATGCTACTCCTTTATTAAAACCAAATAAAATGCAAGAGGCGGCAATAATTAGTGCTTTTACTACAATCAAGGCAATAGAACAAGTTAGTATAGTTGATATTTGAGCGTATATTTCTTGAGCGTCAATATTCATTCCAACGCTCATAAAAAATAGTCCTAGCAATAAGCTTTTGAAAGGGTATATACTTTCTTCAGCTTGCAACCGAAATTCTGTTTCTGCAACCAAAACACCTGCAACAAAAGCTCCTAAAGCAAGTGATAAACCAAAATATTGCGTGGCCCAAGCTGCAGATAGAACTACCAATAGAGTCATGGAAATTGGTAGCTCGTTTATATCGCCATTGTCCGATGAAATTAACCCAAATAAAGGTCTTAGTAACACTCTACCTGCAACAAATATTGCAAGTAGTGCTATGATAGCCTTAAGTAAAGCTGTTCCTAGAGCTATCGCTAACGAATCTTTACTATTGCTAGCAAACAGTGGTACCATAACTAGCAATGGCACAACTGCTAAATCTTGTAATAACAAGATAGCTAGGGATATACGACCTAGTTGAGTTGATTGGCTACGGCTTTCCTCAATAACTTGCATAACAAGGGCAGTTGAGGATAAAGCAAGACCACCTCCAATAATAATTGCAGCACTACTATTACCGCTGATTAGTACAACAGCGGCAGCAATTACTATAGCTGTAGTTAACACTTGTAGTGAGCCAAGACCAAATACATACCGCCTCATTACCTTTAATCTTTCAAAAGATAATTCTAAACCTATAGCAAAAAGTAAAAAAACTACTCCTAATTCTCCTAGTAATTTTGTTTGATCATATGTTACAATCTTAAATCCATGGTCTCCAATTACCGCTCCTGCAATTAAATAACCCAAAACTGGGCTTAGATTAAGGCGTTTCAGTATTGCTACAACAAATACAGCTGTTCCTATTAAAATTATAATATTGATAAGAATATGCTCTTCCATTTACACCTTTTCCCTAGAAGTATTAATACATTATTTTTTAAATACACTAAGTAGTTTTCAGTAAAAAATCTAATATTTTTAATTTATTTTTTGCTCCACATCTCTTCCAACTTAAAATATTCTCTAGTTTCTGGATAGAAAATATTAACTAATATATTTCCAGCATCTATTAATACCCATTCAGATGTTCCAAGTCCTTCAATATTAGTATCGATATTAGCTTGATGTTTTAACTCTAAAGCTAAATATTCAGCAATTGCTCCAACATTTTTAGTTGAACGCCCGCTTGCAAAAATAATATATTCAGCTAATGTAGTTTTTTGTCTTATATCTATTACTATTATATCTTCTGCTTTTTTTTCTTCTAAACATTTAACCACAAACTCTTTCAATAGTTCAGTATTTTCTATCATAATTATCTCCAATTACGCGAATTTGGGATAAGAATTTATCAATTCTTATCCCAAATTCGGTGAAATTATGGAAACAATCAGATTTGAGACGGCTCTGCATCTGATTGTTAAATTAATATTTTGCTAAAAACATGATTTTAATCTTTTAAAATCATGTTTTTAGCTTTAGAAAGGTTTAAAATGCATTCGCGTTAGCCGCTTTAAGAATGCATTTTTCCTTATATTAAAGGCAATTGCTAAAGTAACCTGAGTTTACTATACTATTTCACTCTCTTATTTGCCAACACCCAACTACTATCCAAATAATCATTACCATATTTATGCAAATATTCCTGATATTTACCTTTAAAATCAGTGATAGTTCGGTGGGATAGAGCAATAACCCTTGTGGCTATATTGCTAGCAAAATCTCGATCATGAGTTACTAATATTAGAGTTCCTTGATAGTTAATTAGAGCTTTTTTTAACATATCCTTAGATTCAATATCTAAGTGGTTAGTTGGCTCATCTAATATCAATATATTACTTTCTTCCAATATAATTTTTGCTAGTAATAAACGTGCTCCTTCCCCTCCACTTAAATTTAGAATATTCTTACTTACTTCATCTTTACGGAATAATAATTGACCTAGTACATTACGTAGCACATTATCACTTTCAGTAGGTATTTGGTCGGATAACCAATCAATAACACTCATACTTTCATTTAGTAATTCATGATGATCCTGAGCAAAATAAGAAACTTGCGTTTCATAACCCCATTCATAACTTCCTAAATCAGCAGAAATTTTATTAATAAGAATCTTAAGCAAAGTGGATTTACCAATACCATTTGGACCAATAATAATAATTTTTTCTCCACGTGAGACAGTAAAATTCACATTATTTAATATTTTTTTATCCTCGTAGCTTTTAGAAATACCCTGAACTTTTAACACTAATTTTCCAGATGGTCTTTTTTGCTTAAAATTAAAATATGGACTAACACGCGAACTTTCTTGGATGTCAGGTAATTCCATTTTTTCTATTTGTTTTTCTCGTGATGCAGCTTGCCTAGCCCTAGTAGCCAACGCTCTAAACCGGTCAACGAAACTCTGCATAGTAGCAATTTTTTTCTCTAAATGAGAAAATTCTTTAAGCTTTTGTTCGGTAACCAACTGTTTATCACGAACAAAAATATCATAATTACCAGTATAAATCTTGATAGTACCATAATCTATATCAAGAATATGTGTAGAAATATTATTAAGAAAAACAAGATCGTGTGAAATAAATACCAAAGCACCTTTGAATTTCTGTTTTAGATAATTTTCTAGCCAATAAATTGAGACTATATCAAGATGGTTTGTTGGCTCATCAAGTAACAATATATCAGGATTATTGAATAAACTTTGGGCTAAGAGTACCCTAAGTTTATAGCCGCCGGATAGAACGGATAAAGGCTGAAGATGATATTTTTCTTGTATTCCTAAACCAAGCAGTAACTCAACTGCAAAAATTTCTGATATATATCCATCATTGTCAGCTATAATTTGTTCCAACTCACCTAATCGATAACCTATTTCCTCATCACATTGATCAATTGCTAATAATTTTTCTTTTTCTTGCAGTGCTTGCCATAATTCACTTCTACCGGCAATAACGGTATTAATAATTGAGGTATTTTCATAAAGAAATTGATCCTGCTTTAAACATCCTATACGTGCATTTTTGATACAGGTAAATTCTCCGATACTAGCCTCTTCCTCTTGAAGCAAAATCTTAAAGAACGTGGATTTACCAGCACCATTTGCCCCAACAAGCCCATATCTATTACCATTTTTGATATGAACATTTACGTCGGTAAATAATATTTTTGCACCATAGCTCATGGCCAAATTAGTTGTAATAATCATAAGGTATTATCATGTAATATTGTACCATTTTTTAACCGCAGCTTAACTTGCTTAAGTGATCTTGGGCTTGCATCAATCACTTCAAGTTCAACCTGCTGCTCAATATCAATTTTAGTACCAACCAAAGGGACATTACCTACTTTTGCTAAGACTAGACCACCAATTGTATCGAATTCATCATTTTGGAGTTTTAGTTTCACACCTAGAGCTGATTCAAGATCCTCAACTTTCACTCGAGCATTTGATAAAATAGTATTATTATTGATAATTCTGAAACTATCATTATCTGATTTCTTATCATGCTCATCATTTATTCTGCCAACTATCTCCTCCATAATATCTTCCATGGTTACAATACCGTCAGTTCCACCATACTCATCCACAACTATCGATATCTGTACACGATCTCTTCGCATTTTTGCTAGTAAATCTATCAATTTCATTGAATGAGCAGAGATGATAGGTTTACGAATTATTTTTTTTAGCTGCAATTCTTGATTTGTAATAAGTTGCTTAGTAACAAGTATCTTGAACAAATCTTTTATATGAATAAAGCCAACTATATTATCCAAAGTTTCATCATAAACTAATGTTCTAGTATTAGGTATTCTGCTATTAAGCATTTGGCTTAACTCATCTATACTGGCAGTTAATTTTACTGCCTTAATATCAGATCTAGGGATCATTACATCTTCTACAGTTTTATGACCAAATTTCAGAAGATTCATAAAAATCTTTTTTTCTTCTAACGTCATTTTTTTACTGTTAGATTTTAGCTTTTTAATTGCATCATAAAAATTATCCTCTAGCTTCTCTTTAGAAAACAGCCGAGAGAAAAAAGATTTAAGAGTAATAATTTTTGAAGGATTTTTCAGCATAGCCCTTTTAGAATGAATAGATGTAAGGTTTTCTTTTTTCGAAGAAGTGGACAGAACCTAATATGGAGAGGCAATAGCAAAACCCTTTAATATTTCTATTTCTAAATTTTCCATAATATCTGCTTCCTCGTCATCTTGGTGATTGAATCCAAGTAAATGTAAAATACTATGTACCAAAAGATGGACAAAATGGTCTCCAAAGGCTTTATTTTGACTTATAGCTTCGTTTTGAATTATTTCATAGCCAAAAGCTATGTCCCCCAAATACATACAATGTACATTAGGAGTAAATTCAAGTAAATGCCGAAAGTCTAATTCTATATCAGGAAATGATAGTACATTTGTAGCTTTTGCTTTGCCACGAAATTGGCTATTCAAATTCAACATTTCATTATTATTAGTCAGTAATATTGCTAACTCAAACTCTGCAACTCTCTTAAAATTCTTATATTTACTCAGTATAGCACCAACAACCTTCTTCACTAATAGTTTATTAATAAATTTTTGATTTTTCCAATCTTGACAAGCTCGAATAATCTCTACATTGATTTTCATGACATAATTTCTTGGCTGAAAATACTCAACAATAATGCTCAATAATATTATATAACAATATCCTGCAGATAATACTAAAAATTTTTCTTAGTGATAGCATTAGTTTGTGGTATCTTATGATAATTTATAATAATTATTCTATAATTAAAAGCTACTTAAAGTAATGAAAATATATTTATGATAAAAATAGGCAATATTCAGCTACCTCATCCGGTGATATTAGCTCCAATGTCTGGTGTTACTGATCTACCATTTAGAAAGTTAGTGAAAAAATTTGGTGCAGGACTTGTCGTTTCTGAAATGGTGGCAAGTAGAGCGATGATTATTGAAACAAGACAATCTTTGCAAAGATGTGCGATTATTGGGGACGATGCTACTGGTTCATGTGTACAGATTGCTGGGTGCGAACCTGATATAATAGCAGAATCAGCTAAAATGAATGAGGATATGGGGGCAAAGATTATTGATTTAAACTTTGGTTGTCCAGCTAAGAAAGTAGTAGGAGGATATTCTGGCTCAGCTTTAATGAGAGATGAGAAATTAGCTGCAAAAATTTTAGAAACTACGGTAAAATCTGTCAAAATCCCAGTAACTTTAAAAATGCGAACTGGTTGGGATGAGCAAACTAAGAATGCTCCAAATTTAGCAAAAATAGCCTATGATGTTGGAGTGCAAATGATCACCATTCATGGCAGAACAAGATGCCAGTTTTATTCAGGTCAAGCAGATTGGGAGTTTATAAGGCAAGTTAAAGATGTGGTGAGGATTCCAGTTATCGCTAATGGAGATATTACTTCTTTGTCTAAAGCCAAGGAATGCTTACAAAAATCAGGTGCTGATGGCATAATGGTTGGTCGGGGAGTATATGGTAGACCATGGTTTATTTCTCAAATAGCACATTATCTTAAAACCGGAGAAGAACTCCCGCCACCTTCAATAGCAGAGCAGCTAGAAATAATACTGAGTCATTATGATGCTATGTTAGAGTATTATGGAAATGATACAGCTGTTCAGCTAGCTAGAAAACATATAGGTTGGTATAGTAGTGGTTTAGCAAACTCAGCTGAATTTAGAGGAGGGGTTAATATGATGACTGATCCAATTCAGGTTAAAGAAAAGATCATGGAATTTTATGGAAAATTCTTTTAACATCGTGACCATAGTACCCTAAATTTTTCTATAATCGTTATAGCAAGGCTCTTTAGATGCCGTAGCGATCTAGGTAAACAGCTAGGCTGTTTTTTTAGAGTAACGCTTTGCGTATCTTGGATTGCCGCGTCGCCGCTTTTTCGCAACTCCTCGCAATAGACTTCTTTCGAAACTCTACTTCTGCTGGTGATTTGTACGTCGATGCGGTACTCGAATCCTCACGTACATTAGAGTACGCTGCGGTTCTGCGTTCCGCGTCTCCTTCAAATCCCTCAGCATAAGCGAGTTTCGAAAGAAGTCTAATGATGTATAGGGAAGCTATATTTACTAACTTTCGACAGTTATGGTAGAACTCCACGGGAGAAATATAAAGAACTCGGACATACTATTCCTTCTATAGAATTAGTATTTTTACCTCCCTATAGCCCTAATCTTAATCCGATTGAACGATTATGGAAATTTATGCATAGAATTGTAACAAATAATAAATTTTACCATAATTTTGCTCAATTCTCAGAAGCTATAGATAGATTTTTTGCTAATATTGATAAATCCAAGGTAATTTGCTTACTCTTATAACTGACCAATTTCAGACTATAACTTTTAATCATTTTGCCAACTCTTCAGGTTAATTGAGTATATACAGTTATACAGAGAATGAATTACCACACCCACACTTATTTTTTGCAAGGGGGTTTCTAATTTCAAAATAGGAACTACCTAATTCTTCGATAAAATCTATTATACAATCAACCATAAGCTGCTGAGATATTTCATCGATAACTACTTTAATATTATCTTTTTCTATAGTACAGTCATCTTTTGTTATATCATTGCTTGGAACGAGAGCGTATTTATAAACAAATCCAGAACAGCCTCCACCATCAACAACTACTCTAAGAACCAAACTTGGATTACTTTCTAGTTTTATTAGCTCATCTACTCTTTTAAAAGCATTATCAGTAACTTTTATTGACATAATCTTATATTATAAAGACCATTAGAATAATCCTAAAAACCTAATTTTGCAAGAGTTTCATTTAAAAACCTTGAAAAGCTTGCTAGGTAATTCTATACTGGCTTTGTTATAAGGAAAAATGCACTCTTGAAGCGGTTGACGCGAGTGCATTTTAACTTTTTTCATCATTCGATGTAACTTGTTACATCGAATTCAAATTAAATAGGAGTTAATATATGCTTGCTTCATATGCAGTAGATCCAGCCAAGACTAGGGGGAGATTGTTTAATGAATATCCTACATCTTATAGAAATGAATTTGAACGAGATAGGGATCGCATAATTCATTCAAAGGCTTTCAGACGTTTACAATATAAAACTCAGGTTTTTATTAATCACGAGGGGGATCATTATCGGAATCGCCTTACTCATTCGATTGAAGTTTCTACGGTTGCACGTTCTATTGCTAGAACCCTTAATTTATCAAGTGATTTAGCAGAGACTATAGGTCTTGCTCATGATCTTGGGCATACTCCTTTCGGTCATGCAGGGGAGATAGCACTAAATAAATGTATGGAAGATTATGGTGGATTTTCCCATAATGCTCATTCATTAAAGATTCTTACTAAAGTAGAGAAAAGATATGCGGCTTATGATGGATTAAATTTGACATGGGAAGTGCTAGAAGGAATTGTGAAACATAATGGTCCTTTAATAAATAATATACCTAAATATATAGTAGAGTATGATTTACAACATAACCTTGATTTAACTCATTATTCTTCAGCTGAAGCCCAAATTGCTTCGTTAGCTGATGATATTAGTTATATTTCCCATGATTTAGAAGATAGTATTGGTGCCAAGATTATTGACTTTAATCATCTAACGGAAATTAAATTTATTGATCAATATGCTTTTGAAATTAAGTCCCAATTTGAAAATATAACAACATCTCGACTCATTTATGAAGTAGTGCGTAAGTTGATCAGCGATTTAATTGCTGATTTACTGCTACAAACAAATAATAATTTACAAAAACAGAAAATAATCACAACCGATGATATACGCCATCTTGATTATCAGCTTGTTAATTTTACTGACAAAGCAAAAGAGCGTATAATGGAAATTAAACAATTCTTGTATGATAAAGTATATAGGTATAATAAACTGACCTCTATAACTTTAAAATGTCAGAAAATTGTACAAGAGTTATTTAGAGTATATATGGATAATGTTGATTTATTACCATTTAGTTGGAAAGAATTAATTATACCAGGGGATATAAAATCTAAGGCTGATATAGTAGCAGATTATATAGCTGGTATGACTGACCGCTTTGCTATTCAAGAATATCAGGCTCTTTATTCCTTTAATTCTAACAATATTTGATTTATGAATATATTTAATAAATTACGTGACGATATCATTAGTGCAGCTAGACAAATATGCGATAATGAAGATGTGTTAAAATTGGCGGCTATAGAAATTCCTAAAGATAATCTCAATGGTGATCTTTCAAGTAATATAGCTATGATTATCGCTGCAAAACAAAATATTAAACCTAAGGAACTAGCTATTAGATTTAAGGAAATATTAACGCCTCTTCCATATATTGCATCTATAGAAGTTGCTGGTCCAGGATTTATTAACTTTACTATCAAAGCAGATATGTGGCATAACTCTATCAATGACATATTGTTGGATAAGGAGAATTTTTTTAAGATTAATTTTGGTAATAATCAAAAGGTTAATATTGAATATGTATCTGCAAATCCAACTGGTCCTATGCATATTGGTCATGCTAGAGGTGCTGTTTATGGTGATGCTTTAGCCAAAGTTCTAGATAGTACTGGCTATATTGTTACCAAAGAATATTACCTTAATGATGCCGGCTCTCAAGTGGATGACTTAGCTAATTCAGTTATTTTACGCTATAAACAAGCATTAACAAAAGAAGAGATCGTAATACCAGAAGGGCTTTATCCTGGAGAATATTTGGCAGATATTGGACAAAAGTTGGTGGAAAAATTTGGTAATAAATTATTAACAATGGCCGATAGGCAACGTCATGAACTCGTTAAGGATTTTGCAATAGAAGAAATGTTAGCTATAATTAAGCAGGATTTAAAGGAGCTAGATATTGAACACGAGGTATTCTTCTCGGAAAAGTCACTGCATGATAGTGGTAATATTGATGAAGTTGTACAAATGCTTACTAAAATGGGACTAATATATGAGGGGCAGTTGCCCCCCCCTAAAGGTAAAATAGATGAATCTTGGGATTCAAGAACTCAGAAATTGTTTAAATCTACGGCTTTTGGTGATAATCAAGATAGACCAATAGAAAAATCTGACGGTAGTTGGTCATATTTTGCCTCTGATTTAGCTTATGCTAAGGATAAAATAGATCGTGGTTTTGATCATCTAGTTTATATTCTAGGTGCAGATCATTGTGGTTACGTAAAAAGAATTGAGGCAATAGTTAAAGCCCTTGGTGGAGAAAAAGTTAAAGTTGATGTTAAGATTTGCCAGTTAGTAAATTTTGTTGAAAACGGTATCGCTATAAAAATGTCAAAACGTAGCGGTAATTTTACTAGTGTGCGAGATGTAACAAATGAGGTAGGTAAAGATATAATAAGATTTATAATGCTAACCCGTAAAAATGATATTGCTCTTGACTTCGACCTAGTAAAAGTAAAAGAACAATCAAAAGATAATCCTGTATTTTACGTACAATATGCTCATGTTAGGACAATATCTATACTGGAAAAAGCTAAAGAATCCATGCCAAAAGCATATGGTAAATTCTTAGAGAATGAGTATGACTTGTCGTTACTTTCCAGCGAAGAGGAAATAGAAATAATTAAACTTCTTGCTTCATGGTCAAAAGTTTTAGAGATTTCGGCAAAATATTTTGAACCCCACAGAGTAGCTTTTTATCTGATTAATTTAGCTTCAAAATTCCATGCTTTATGGAATTTTGGCAAAGAAAATAATGATTATCGGTTTCTAATTGAAGATAATATAGAGTTAACCACTGCTCGGCTTGCTTTAGCAAAGTCTATTCAAAAGATTATAAAAGTTGGTTTTGATGTTATAGGGGTAACGCCTATGAATAAAATGTAATGAAGTATTGTAATTTATAAGTTGATGACTAACCGCACTTTACTCTTACTAATTATTTTCTCAATAATTAGTGGTATTACCTATTTAGTTTATACTAATTACAGCCGAAATAGTGGCCAAGTAGTAACAATTTACCCTGATCCATCACCTACAAAAATTAAACCACAAGATAGTGGGGGGATAGTGATACCAAATGCGAATAATATAATTTATGAGAGTTTACAACAAAAAAAGACCAATAAACCTGTAATATTACAACCTGAACCGGAAAAGCCATTAAATATCGCTAAACAAAAACTAGCAGAAAGTGATGAAGAACTTGACTCGATAGACACGATTTTATTTAGTATAGTAGAAACTGATCAAGCTAAGTATGAAAAACACAAACTAAGTAAAGATGAAGAAGAAACGGAAACAATTTTGCCTAATATAATAAAAAATGACTTGGTGCAAAAAGAGAATTTAATAGAGCAAAAATCTGTTCCAATAGTTCAACAATCTAATAATAAAGCTGGTTTAAATGTCATAAAAGTTACTGAATCACATCGCAAAATTGATGAAACACAGTTAAATAAGTCGAATCAAGGTGGTTATAAAATTCAACTAGCCTCGGTAAAATCTGAATCAGAAGCTAACCAAGAAGGAGAAAGAATCAAAAAAAAATATGCAAAAATTCTTAATAATACAGTAATAACTATCAAGAAGGTGCAATCTGATAAAGGAAATTTCTTCTATTTAATATTAGTAGGTAATTACCAAAGTATAAGCCAAGCTAAAGCGATTTGTAATAAACTATCTGACAATCAGCAAGGTTGTATAATCACTAACCGTTGATGTATTAAAGAAATAGAAAAGTTAAAATAAAATAATAAATATATGAGTGAAGAAGTAACTGGTATTAACCATGCAATATAGAATAATTGTAGAAATATAAATAGTTCAGTGCTATAACTGTAAGATGAGTTGGTGTTCTGTTTATTGATTTTTTAGGGTAATGAATGTTTAGTAAGTATATAGTTAATATTTTTCTTTTTATTATAATGCTAATTTTATCTAGTTGCTCTGTCTATAAAGCTGCTTCTAATGAAGGTATTTCAGTATCAGATATAACTAAATGCCAAACGAAAGGTTGTTTTCTATCTCATGGTATGGAAATCGTTGATCGTCATCAAGAAGAAAATGGAAAATATATGGAAACATATAGGGCTATGGCAAGAAAATCTGGTTTGAATTATTTAAGAGCTGCTGGGCATGGAGTACTTGATGTTGTAACTCTTGGAGTATGGGAAGTGGCAGGTACTCCAGTTGAAGGGGCTATATCTAATAACCGAGGTTATATTACAGCTAGGGTTACTTATCCGTATAAAGAGGCAGAGAAGCTTGAAAAGATCGAAATTTATGATGCCAATGGTAAGAGGGTTAAGTAAAGTTGGAGTCTAAGTAATCAAGCTGATCAATATCATACCAAAAAATATTATATTTATGAACATTAAAATTAAAAAATTAGAACATTCTGTAGATATTTTACCCAGTTATGCTACTGAGCATAGTGCCGGTATGGATCTAATAGCAGCAAATATTGAACCAATAACTATAAAATCACAAGAAGTAAAGTTAGTCCCCACTGGAATTTGTATAGCATTACCTAGTCATTTAGAAGCTCAAATCAGACCAAGATCAGGTTTAGCACTAAAACATGGTGTTACCGTGCTGAATTCACCTGGTACAATTGATGCTGATTATCGTGGTGAGATAAAGGTAATTTTAATTAATCATCATCCTAAAGAAGATTTTGTAATTGAGCGTGGTATGAAAATTGCTCAAATGGTTATTGCTAGGTATGAGCAGATCTTATGGGATGAGGTTGATTCGTTAGATGAAACCTCTAGAGGTTCTGGTGGATTTGGTTCGACTGGGAAATTCTGTACTAGTTACGACTTAATCTGACAATAAGTAATAATCAGGCAGCTTGATAAGTAATAGCCAAGTTGTCTGATATTCTCTCTATATTACTAATATTTTTATCTTTAGCAATATAAAGTGAATTTCTAAAAGTTTGCATTGGTGTTTTACCAAAACAATGTTTACCTGAATGAGACCTTTCGTCATTATAATTTGTAAGCCAAGTATCTATATCAGCTTGTAACTCATCTAAAAAGAGAAAAGAAGAACAAGGCTAATAGCTGTGAAACAGAGAATGTATTAATGATTACTAGCTTAGAGAAAAAGTTTAGTCCAGAAGAATTGTTAAAATTTAACAGAAGTCATTGGTCATGCGAAAATAATTTAAACTGGATAAAAGATAAGGTTTTTGAAGAAGATAAGTCAACTATTAGTACTGGAGAAGCTCCGTTAATAATGTCATTATTGAGGACAATAACTCTTGCTATAATAGCTCTATTTTCAAACAAAATTACTGAAACTAGAGAAAATTTTAACAATTATAGACATAGGTTATTTAAATTATTCTCAACTTAAAGTTAGGTTTTTTAAACTGCCCTAGGTAAATAAACCTGAGCATTCGTAATGGAAGTCAATAAAAAAATAGTAACTTAACATAAATTTTCATTCCAGGAAGAATTATTTTTTACAATAGAGTGCATAAAAGCTAGTAATTTACGCATAACAGCAACAAGAGCAACTTTTGCTGGTTTATGTTTAGCAATTAAGTGGTCATAAAAATTGCGTAAGCACTTATTACATCGTAAGGCAGCTACTGCAGCCATATTATAAAGAACTCTTCGAAGATTACCTCTACCTGCAAAAATACTTTCATGCAACAATTTACTATCGATATTATCAGTTTTAGCAAGCCATCCTTTAGCTTTAGCATAACTACGCACTTTATTAGGGTGTACTGTAGCAAAAGGCAATTTATTTATTTTTAAAAATTCTCTTAAATTATATTCATATCCACCAGTAGGTTCAAAGACAACAATTAACTCAGATAAGACAGGATAGTATTTATTAATAGTGCTAAGCATAGTGGTAAAGCCATGTTGATCATTGGTAACTTCAAAAGCCTTGTTGGTAGCTAGCATATAGATACTTAAAGTTTTTTTACTAACGTCCACACCAATATAAGTTGTTGCCATATAAAGCCTCATGATTTATATTAATAATAGGATATGCTACATACTCATACGCAAGGTTTAAACCTTATGACATCCGTTCGTAGTCTTTCTCCAAACAGGATGGGTCTTTGCTGAGGTACGAAGTCTTTAAAATTCAAAGCTTCAATTCGAGATACAGTTTACCCATCCTACCACTATATATAACTGATCATGTTATATTTATCATGGTTTTTTTTATTGTATGAGTTCGATATAATATACTCAAATGATTTGAAGAATTGGATTTGGAAATAAATGGTGAGCATGCTAGGCGTACATATAGTATGTGAGCATGCGAATCCATGATATTTTCAAAAAACAATTCGTAGGAGCAGAAGAGTATACCAATTCAAATTAGGAAATTGGTAAATTAAAATATTGTTAAAACCTAAATTAAGTACTATAATGAGTATATAATTAGGTATCAATCATACTATAACAATGCACCATATTTATACTAACCTTACTGCCAGTATATCAGAATTAAAAAAAAGTCCTACGGCATTGCTAGCTAAATCTAGCGGTGAGCCTATTGCTTTATTGAATCATAATAAACCAACTGCTTATTTAGTTCCAGCTGAGCTATACGAACAAATAGTTGAAATATTAGATGATAGAGATTTACTTAAACTTGCTGAAGAAAGACTAAAAGAAAAGAAAGAAGCAATAGCAGTTGATCTAAATGATTTATAAACTTTTATGTACACAAGTACAAAGTCTCAAAAATACTTAAAAAAGCCTCTATATATTATGCATTGCTGCCTTTATGTAATTACTTCATCATCGAAATCTATTGTTGCTTTAGCAGCATGCATTATAATGTTAAAATATGAGAAACAGAATTTTAATAAATAATGCTCAGTTATTATGTTAGTTGCTAAAAAATTATCAAATTTATCTTTTTCAATATTGGCAGTATGCAATATATTTTCTTGAATATAAAGCCTATTAATCAGCTTAGCTTCTAATAAAGTAGTAATTACCACCCAAGTTACGAAATAACAAATATTACCAAATATACTGTCATCGATGATTAGATTGATAGGACTATTATAATTGTTTTGTTTGCTTACTGTATAAATTAATTCGCGAAGTATACTGTCATCGTATTTATTGGGTGCGTCAATAATTTTTATTATTGTAAAATTATTTTCCTTACAAAAATTGATCAAAGATTGCCTTATTAGTTCAAAACGGGCATGTGATGAATATAATAAGATAATGGCTTGTTGGTTGTGCATATGCGACCCCTTCTCTAATGTTTTAATAATTAAGAGTTTTGATCGCCAAAGATAAAATGATAAAAAAAAGTTTTATAGGTTATATATATCTTGGCGATCGGGGAGTTCGAAAAACCTTTAAGAGACAGTTACGATAGCCTTTAGGCTTGAAGTTTACACCCCAAGCCTTGAACATAGCTAGCATCTCCCCGACCATGGCAAATCGAAGAGCATCATTTTATCGGTTGATGCTTACCGCTCTTAAATGGAGGTTTCGACACCCCAAAGTAACTTTGCAGTTACTTCATTTTTAATTTTAAATTATCACTTAGCTAAAATCAACAATAAGTTTTTTTAATTTCGAATTATATCTTACGGTAATTTCTGAACCAACATCATTTACTGCAGGTGAAACTGTTGAGTGGCAACGATATTTAAACAAATATCTAATTATTGGACAATGAGATGGTTGGGATAGCTCCATATGCTCGGGATAGTGGTAGTAAACAAGGTCGAAGATTTATTAGAGGTGGCAGGAAAATACCACGAGATGCACTATATATGGCAGTACTAACAGGTAAAAATGGCTTTCAATATTTAAAAGCTTTATATGACAGACTTATTAATAATTTTAAACCTAAAAAAGTTGCGACAGTAGCTTGTATGCGTAAATTACTGGAAGTTTGCCATAAGCTTATTCAACAAAAACGTGTATTTGTTGTTAATCAATAATATTTTTTATTTATATAAAATACAGATAAAAAATATTTAATTTTTTTAAAAAGATAATTGCTCTTTAACCAACTAGGCTAACTGTAACTTTAACACACAATAATCGCAAACACTATACCTTGTTGTTGATGGCTCACTACCAAAGTTTGTTTATGTTTTTACAAATGTGCAGCAGTTTGTTTGGTGCTATCATATAAAAGAACTCCTTCTTTCTTGATATCACAAAAGAAATACTGACCTTTTTCCAATTGGCTATTTACCTGCTTAATAGGCTCAAATATCAGGGTAACTGACTGCCTTTTTATCATGGTATCTATAGTAATTGGGAATTTTTTATCGAGCCTTTTTTCTATCGTATATTGTAATTCTCTAGCTTGATGACCTGCATATTTGCCTTTCTTTAAAATCAATAAAAGATCAAAATCACTTTGATAGCTGTAGGTAATATGCTCTTGCTGATATATGTCTTATACCCAATCACCTCTAGCATAAGAACCAAATAAAATAATCATCGCTATTTTTGATTTGCCTACGTCTAGAATTTCTTTAACAATATTAGACTTCTTTCGAAACTCTACTTCTGCTGGTGATTTGTACGTCGATGCGGTACTCGAATCCTCACGTACATTAGAGTACGCTGCGGGTCGAGGTTCCGCGTCTCCTTCAAATCCCTCAGCATAAGCGAGTTTCGAAAGAAGTCTATTGTCTAGTTTTTCTTTAATAACTAATGATCGGCTAGGTAAGGTAGTTTTCATAAAGCTATTTTTTTATCTTAGATCAACTATATAGCAAATAATTAAATAATCAACAATAATTTAATCATAGACTGTGAAATAATTTAAAATTACAATTAATAATTGCTATATGTCATAATCAGCAATAATAATACCATTTCCCAAAACTAAATTGCTACTCGGAGTACGAGTGTCAAGCACCGGAGCGTACAACTAGTACGTGAAGAGCGGAGATCATGAAGTACGACGACGTGATGATTAGTTTTCGGAAATGGTATAATATATATAGTCAATTGATGAGAAGTAGGTAGTGCCGTCTTCGATCGCTCCTGCTACCCAATCCTCCTGAATTGACTATAGCTTTTCTATCGCAGTTTTAGTGAAGATAAACCAATTAGAGCAAATATTATGGCTATAATCCAAAAGCGTATCACAACTTTTGATTCTGGCCAGCCATGTTTCTCAAAATGATGGTGCAGCGGAGCCATTTTGAAAATTCTTTTACCATTAGTAGCTTTAAAATAATATACTTGAATAATTACTGATAAAGTTTCAATAACAAATAATCCGCCGATAATTGCTAGTACAATTTCATGTTTGGTTATAACGCTAATAACACCAAGAACGCCACCAAGACTTAGGCTTCCAGTATCTCCCATAAAAATTTCTGCTGGCTGTGCATTAAACCATAAGAATCCTAGGCTAGCACCAACAATTGAAGCACAGAAGATAGTTAATTCAGAAATATTTGGTATATACATAATTTGTAGATAATTTGCATAGAAACTATTACCAACCAAGTAAATAATTAAGGTAAAAGAACCTGCAGTAATAGCAATAGGTACTATGGCAAGACCATCAAGACCATCTGTTAGATTCACCGCATTTGATGCACCAACTATAACAAACATGCTAAATGGTATATAAAACAAACCTAAATCAATCAATAAATTTTTAAAAAATGGAATAGTGAGCAGATTGTTTCCCTGACTATTGGAATCTCTTAATAGTAAACAGGCAATTAGACAAATAGTGAACTGAAATAATAATTTCTTCTTTCCGCTAACGCCTCTATAGTGGTGTTTTGTTACTTTAGCATAATCATCCATAAAACCAAGTACACCAAAACTAACAAAGACAAATAACACTATCCATATATATTTATTAGTAAGGTCAGAGAATAATAGAGTGGAAAAACAAACGGTGAGGATAATCATTATCCCCCCCATAGTTGGTGTTCCTACTTTTGCTTTGTGCGTTTCTGGTCCGTCGTCACGAATTGGTTGACCATATTTTTGTAAATTTTGTAAAAATCTAATTAATCTAGGCCCTATTAAAAAAGAAAGGGTCAAACTAAATAATATGGCAAGTCCAATACGAAAAGTAACATAGTGGAATAAATTTGCTATATGTAATTTATGTATATAGGGGGCAAGAAGGTTGTATATCATTGTAGCAATTCAAAAGATTGTGTAATTTTACTAAGTTTGATACTGTTAGATCCTTTTAGTAAGAGTAATTCATCGCCTTTAAGTAATTCATTTAAGTTTTCTATCAACAAATCAACATTATCAAAATGCATTTTTTCTATGTCATTTGGCAAAGAATCGTATATATGTTTGGTAAGATTACCTACTAAAAAAACCCTCTTAGTACTAGAATCAAGAATTGCTGGTATTAAGTCTTTATGGAATTTTATCGAATTTTCTCCCAATTCTAGCATATCACCTAGTATAGCAACTTTTTTCTGTCCACTAAGCTGTTTTAGATATAATAAAGCAGCTTTTACTGATGCTGGATTAGCATTATAATAATCACAGATAATTTGATAGTTCTGACCATTATATTTAGCGTTGACTAGTTTACCACGTCCTTCAGTTAATGATATTTTGCTTAATTGTGTTGCTGCAGCATTAATATCTAAGTTCAGCATTGCTGCTACCTGAAGAGCGGCAGTATAATTTCTAGCATAATGTTCCGGTACAAAAGGAATTTTAATATCTATTTTAGTGTTACAGATAGAATAATGTAGACGTACTTCTTGTCCAATATGCTCATATGATATTAATCTAGAATCTGTGCCTTCGGACTTACCAAAACTATATATATTATTAATCGATAATTGTTTAAGATTTTGTAAAATTCGGTCATAATATTGATGGTCTGAATTTACAACAGCTATGCCATTTTTTGGCATTCCTTCAAAAATTTCACATTTGGCATCAACCAAACTAAGCATAGATTCAAAAAATTCAAGATGGGCTTCCGCTATTGTGGTGATTACTGATATGTTAGGTCGTACCATTTTTGTCAGCTCTCTTATTTCTCCTGAATGATTCATACCCATTTCAAAAACAGCATATTCTATATCATCAGGCATCGAAGCAAGATTTATAGGCACGCCAAGGTGGTTGTTAAAATTTCCTCTGCTAGCAAAAGTAGGTCCAAAATAACTTAATATAGTTTTGATTGCTTCCTTAGTACCCGTTTTACCAATACTACCGGTAACACCAATAGACCTTGCTTTAGATTTTTTACGTTTATACTCAGCCATGTGGTGTAGAGCAGTTAAGGTATCAGAGACCATAATTACTTTATTATCAGGTAATCCTTTTATTTCCTTACTAATAATTACTGCATTTGCTCCTTGTTCTAGAGCGTGTAAGGCATAATTATGTCCATCATTATTACCTTGCAGAGCAATGAATAAATCGCCGTTTGCAACGGAATTAGAGTTAAATTGAATCTGCCTCCCCTGAATATCAGGATGTACTTCAATATTCAACGCACTACTTAAGTCTTTTGCTGACCAAATCATTATTTTCTCAAATATAATCAGTTTTTCCTAGCTTTGCATGACAGCTGCAACTTCGTCCGCAAAATTTTTATCTTCTTGCTTTATGCCTGCACCTAGTTCATATCTTATAAACTGTGTAATTTTAATCGAAGTTCCTAATTCTTTTGCAGTGTTATCCATAACTTCAGAAACTGTTAATTTATCATCAAATAAAAAGTTTTGTTCAAGCAGAACAACTTCTGCTAGGAACTTACGTATTCTACCTTCAACCATTTTTTCAATGATATTGTCCGGTTTACCGGAAGCTTTTGATTGTTCAAAAAATATATTTTTTTCACGTTCAATTAATGTTTGATCCAAACTTGATGCATCAAGGCTATAAGGATTACTTGCCGCTATATGGGTAGCAATTTTCTGTCCAAATTCTAGGAGCTTAGCTTTATCTTTGGTAGTTGATTGTAAGCCAACAATGACAGAAATCTTACCTAGACCATCAGCAACAGTATTATGTACATAAGATGCAACCACACCTTCTGATACCCGTAAAACATCCATACGACGTAGATTTAAATTTTCACCAATTGTAGCAATATTGTCTAATATTTCTTCTTCAACTGATCTACCTGTTGATGTTTTTGCTAATTTTAGTGATGGTAAATTATCTTGTGTCAAAGCTAGTTCAGCAATATTCCTAACCAATTGCTGAAACTTATCGTTTCTTGCAACAAAATCTGTTTCCGAATTTACTTCTATAATAGCCCCAACATTATCTTTAATGCTTATTGCTGTTAGTCCTTCAGCAGCAATTCTATCTGCTTTTTTTGCTGCAGCTGATAATCCTTTTTTTCTTAACCAGTCAATAGCTGCTTCAAAATCTCCCTTTGTTTCAAGCAAGGCCTTCTTGCAGTCCATCATTCCTGCAGCAGTTTTTTCTCTTAATTGTTTTACAAGTCCAGCATTTATCATTTTACTCTCCTTTATTTAAGGTTCATAGTTATTTTTATTGGAAAAACTATTTAGTCTTTTCTAGACCCCTGCTTTCGCAGGGGTGACATCAAAGGGGAATCAGGGGTAGCATCAACCCCATAACTGTTGAAAGTTAAAAAATCGTCTATTAGCGAGAAGTAGCTGTAAGGCTTAAATCGTCATTGCGAGCGAACGTACGTGAGCGTGGCAATCCATGAAGTTTGTCATATAGATTGCTTCGTCGACCTGCGGTCTCCTCGCAATGACGCCTATGCACAATGACAGTTTTTTAACTTTCAACAGTTATGCACCTTGACCATTTGACTCCTGCTACTATCATGATTTTGATTCTATCGTCTATTAACTCTTCATTTACGAGCAGTATACTAGTTATTTTGTTGTTGTAGCAACTTCTGCAAGCTCTAAAGCTGTCTCAAACTCTGACTCTAGTGCTTCTTGATTATTTATATCTAGAGTTTTAGAAAATTTCTTGGTTGATTTTAACTTAGTAACACCTTTTATATTTGTACCTTTTTCTTCATGAGTAGCTATGCTTCCTAAATCAACACCAGATGCAGCTAAAGCCTCTTCTATACCGGCAAGTACGGCATCAGCAAACAAGGTGCAATAAAGTCTTATAGATCTTATTGCATCATCATTACCGGGAATAGGGTAGTCTATATTGTCTGGATTGGAGTTAGTGTCAACAATAGCAATTATTGGAATACCTAACTTTACTGCTTCTTGGATTGCTAAATGCTCCTTATTAGTATCAATTACCACAAGCAAATTGGGTCTTGTTCCAATATGTCTAATACCCCCTAAGGATTTAAGTAATTTATCCTTTTTACGGGTCATTTCCAGTATTTCTTTCTTAGTATAACCGGAATATTCCTCTTCATTCCCCAAAACTTTCTCAAGATTATCCAGCTTTTTTATTGAGCCAGAAATTGTTCCCCAGTTGGTTAACATACCACCAAGCCATCTGTGGTTAACGTAATATTGCCCACATTTCTCTGCATATTCAGCTACTATATCACTGGCTTGAACTTTAGTACTGACAAATAATATTTTACCATTTTTCTTGACAGTTTCATAAATTATACCCAAAGCTCTCTGCATTAAGGCAGTAGTTTGTTGTAAGTCAATTACGTGGATATCATCTCTGACGCCATAAATGTAAGATGCCATTTTTGGATTCCAACGTGAGGTTTTATGACCAAAATGCACCCCCGCATCAAGTAAATCTCTGACATTAACAGCTTGTAGTTTAGACATTATTAAATCTCCTTAAAATGTTAGTTATGTACCTAATTATAGGTACTCCTCCGTAAGAGTTGATACCAAAGAAATTGGACTAACAACTAGGCTCTTACGTGTGAATTTTGCTTATTATAATTAACCATACTAGCATTTAGCCATAGCAAACTAGCGTCATTGTGAGGAGTCACTTTAGTCACAACTGTTGAAAGTTAAAAATCGTCATCGCGAGGCGTCGATAGACACCGTGGCGATCTCATGAAGTAAGCTCTTCTTCACAAGATTGCCACGTCGTCTCGCTTACAGCGACTCCTCGCTAATAGACGGTTTAGGGCTTACAAAGGTTATTGCAGTGACGATTTTTAACTTTCAACAGTTGTGCGGTTTACGCCTCCTCGCAATGACTGAGTAATGCTAATCGGGTTAACTATATATTTTAAGCAAAGCTTATTATATATTCAATCAACATATTTGCAAGGGTTATGTAACTTTTTATTGTCAATATGGAAGAAATATCAAGCAGCCTCAACACAGAAAAGATCACTTAATCAAACTTTTCTCCAACTAGTTGATCCATCTAGTTTATCTTCTAGAATTATGCCATCTTTTGATAAATTTTGACGAATTTGGTCGGCTAATAACCAATTTTTTTGTAATTTGGCCTGCCTACGTTGCTCAATATGCTGGAGAATCGGTTCATCGTTTATTTCACAGTAAAACCACCTACTCGCTGATTGGGTCATTAGACCTATAAAATTGCTGCATGAAAGTAAGTAAGAGGCATATAAGTATTTATCATCTTCTTTGTTACTCGCAAAGACCAGTTTAGCATAATCGTTTATTATTTTAATGGCTAGAGGTGTATTCATATCATCGAATAAGTGAGATAAAAATTCTTTTGGAATGTTCTGAACGTCAAGTTTGTTAATGTCCAAATTTTCTATCGCTCTATACCAATAATTCATTGTTTTTGTAGCATCTTCTAGAGCTTTATTGTTGTAATCTAATGGTTTACGGTAGTGGCTACTCAGTAACAGTAATCTAACTACGTTACCAGGGATTTTTTTATCTATCAAGTCTTTTACAGTAATAAAATTATTGAGCGATTTACTCATTTTCTCACCATTACAGGTCAGAAATCCATTATGCACCCAATATTTAGCAAAGTGAGAGTTCGGGAAAGCACATGTACTTTGTGCTATCTCATTAGTATGATGAGGAAAAATTAAGTCTGCCCCTCCACCATGAATGTCAAAATTTTCTCCGAGATATTTATAGCTCATCGCTGAACATTCTATATGCCAGCCTGGTCTACCTCTTCCCCAAGGGCTATCGAAATTTGCCAATATTTCTTCATCTTTACTGGCTGGTTTCCATAATACAAAATCATGTGGTTGCTTTTTTGATGGATTATTTTCAATACGCACTCCCTCTAGCATTTCATCAAGATTACGATTTGATAATTTTGTATAATTTGGGGCGGTAGAAATATCGAAATAAACGTGATTATCTGCGATGTAAGCATGGTTTAGGTTAAGTAATTTTTGAATAATCACAATCATGTCATCAATATGCATGGTGGCTTTTGGCTCAATATTTGGCGTTTTGCAACCTAGATATTGCATATTAGCATGAAATTCTTCGGTAATTCTAACTGTTAAGTCAGAAATCGTTATTTTGAGTTCTTTGGCTCTATTTATTATCTTATCATCAACATCGGTAATATTACGCACATATTTTATATGATTTTGACCAAATATTTTGCTTAGTGAGCGGTATAAAATATCGTATACTACTACGGACCTAGCGTTACCAATATGGGGATGATCGTAGACAGTTGGACCGCAAACATACATTTTTACTAAATTACTATCTAGCGGTACGAAAACTTCTTTCTTGTGAGTAAGTGTGTTATGTAATAATAATTTCATGTTTTTTAATCGTAATCAATTTTGCTAGGATTACCAAACTTTGGTAATGTCATTTTACAGCTAATTTTTATGGATATCTATCTAGAATGTCAATTCAAAGAAATTATTTTGAAAAACTAAAAAAATTACCAATTACTTTAATTATTCTTATTAGTGTGATTTGTAGCATTGGTTTTGTTATACTATATTCCGCTTCAGACAGTAATATTCACCCTTGGGCGTATAAGCAGATGATGCATTTTTTCCTGTTTTTACCAGTTGTGATTATTATTGCAACTATTGATATAAAATATATATTTAAGTTTTCATATATATTTTATATTGCTATTATTATCTTATTAGTTAGTGTTGAGCTTTTTGGTTCTATTTCTATGGGAGCAAAGCGTTGGATAGATTTAGGAGTTATCCGTGTGCAGCCTTCTGAACCAACAAAATTAGCAGTAGTGTTAATGTTAGCTAGGTATTTTCATCAACTAAAGATTGAGGATTTTGCTAGATTTTACAAGATATTATTGCCTATAATAGGTGTGATAGTACCAGTTATACTGATAATAAAAGAACCGGATCTAGGTACTGGAGTGATTAATATCATTATTGCTAGTATTATTTTTTTTGCTGCTGGTTTTAGAGTAAGAAATTTTGTGATAATTGGTATTATAGTCCTTACTTGCATACCAGTTATGTGGCAAGTGATGCATGATTATCAAAGAAAACGAATCATGGTTTTTTTTGATCCTGAGAAAGATCCTCTTGGAGCTGGATATAACATTATTCAATCAAAAATCGCTATTGGTTCTGGTGGATTGTGGGGCAAGGGGCTAGCTAAAGGTAGCCAAAGCCATCTAGATTTTTTACCAGAGCATCAGACAGATTTTATCTTTGCTACTTTTGCTGAAGAATTTGGTTTTGTTGGTAGTTTGTTTCTGTTAATTCTCTATTCTGCAATTATAATAATTTCATTAATGATTGCTGTGAATTGTAGAGCTATATTTAGTAAACTGATGGTAATAGGCATAACATCAATTCTATTTAGTCATGTATTTATAAATATAGCTATGGTGATGGGATTATTGCCAGTGGTAGGTGTGCCTTTGCCTTTTATATCTTACGGTGGTACAATGATGGTATCAATGCTTATTGGGTTTGGATTAGTAATGAATGCTCAGGTACACCAGCATAGTAATGTTTTTAAATAGACCTCTTGCATAATTCTACTTCTGTTGGTAATTTGTACGTGATACCGGTACTCTGCTCCTCACGTACATTTGAGTATGCTGCGGGTTGAGGTTTCAAGTCGCCTTTAAATTCCTCAGCATAAACGAATTCTGTAAGATATCTATTTATTTTTTATAGATAAAATAAGAAAATACTAGACCATAGTCAAAAGATTTGTTATAAGAAACCTAGTCTATATAAAGGCAAATGTTCCTCGGTAGCTCAGTGGTAGAGCAAACGGCTGTTAACCGTTCGGTCGCTGGTTCGAGTCCGGCCCGGGGAGCCATTCAAGACTAGTAGTAATTTTTTCGGATATATCAAACGGGAGTATTCTAGTAAGCTACTTTATCTCTTGAAATCATAGCAGTATATTAGACTTCTTTCGAAACTCTACTTCTGCTGGTGATTTGTACGTGATACCGGTACTCTGCTCCTCACGTACATTAGAGTACGCTGCGGGTCGAGGTTCCGCGTCTCCTTCAAATCCCTCAGCATAAGCGAGTTTCGAAAGAAGTCTATTATACCATTTCCGAAAACTAATCATCATGTCGTTGTACTTCATAATCTCCGCTCCTCACGTACTAGTTGTACGTTCCGGTATTCGATACTCGTACTCCGAGTAGCAATTTAGTTTTGGGAAATGGTATTACTCAAACATAGTTCTTTTTGTAAATTTTTCCATAAAAACTGATCTGATTGAACTAATTTAATCAATTTATCTAGGGCTACTTTATCTTCATTACCATTTCCATGGATTAGTACTATGTCACCATCTTTAACTGTTTCATGTTCAGGAAGCCTATGTATCCACGCACTTGCACCTAATTGTATTAGCCCATAAGAAGTTAATATATCTAATATTTCTTGACTGGCTACTAACCCAGGAAATCTAAAAAATAGAGATGGTAATTCGCCCATTTCAATTAGCAAGTGTTCGGTTTGTAATATTTCATTTTCTATATCAGTATTTGGCAGTAATAAAAAATTGTCTGTAAAATCTTTATCAGGGTAGAAAATATGACTAAAACTATGATTAACCCACGTGATTTTTATATTTTGGGTTGGAAGAGTTTGTAACCACATAAAGTCTTCTAGATGAGTTGCTATCCATAAACCACTTACAGCTATTAATAGGTTTATTTCTTGACTTCTTTTAGCAGTTTTTAAAATTGCATCAAATAAATTATGTTCTAACATTTTTATTGATGGACACATATCTATGGATAAAAAACATCCTTTGACTCCTGGAATATTCTTGAGACCTTGATTCTCTCTACTATCTTTTATATTATTAAAATAATACAATGATCTATAGTATACAGAAGATTCAAGTTCCTTTAATGAGAAATATCTTCCATCTTGATCACTCTTACGGTAAGCACATAAGTTCTGAGCGACTATCTTAATTTCTAGAGTATTAATATTAACTATTACAAAATAGTCCTCATTACTCCTTTTAAATGACCGAATTACAATAAATGACTGATTATTAAATATGCATGGTATATGAGATGTTTTTTTGTAATTAAAGATTAACTTATTTGTTTGTTGCATAAACCTCTTTTTCTTATTACATATTGGAAATTAGGTACAAACTTATAACACCAAAACCTCACTGTTTCATGACTTAGTATAATCCCATGATAGACCATATGTTCCTGAATATCACGATAACTGTTATTGAACCTATGATATAACCATACTGCATGATTGATAATACTAACTGGAAAACGATGTCTCTTTGGAGGTTTATTGATGTACATAAATATAAGTAATAGATTACATGATTATTATGAAACCATTCTATAAATATATAATATCTATTATACAATCCAAATTATTTTTTAGCTTAACTTGACGATGCCATTATGAATGTTTACAAAAATTTTCAAATAACTGCTTGCATAAAGTGAGAATGTAGTATATGTTGCTGCAGCAATAAAAACCGTATTAAACGGTTTATCGTAAAAATAGAGTATATATGCTAAAATCTGTAGAAACAAACAACATAAATCTAACAAATTATCTAATGACAAAAGATAATGTAAATATAAAGAATGCTAATACACCATTGAGCCTAAATACCATAAATATCCATAACAAATATATAAAAGTTAAAATAACAACAGTAGATTTATTGTTCTCAACACAAAAGCAGAATAGAGGTATTCTAAATATTCTATTAACTAATCAACAAGTATATATATCATACATAATAAAAAACAAGACAAACTCCTTATTTAAAACAGTAAGTGATAGCCTTCCTTAATAACTCTTTTAAAACAAGAGGTAAAGGTACGGAAGAACCGTGACCAATATCCCGAAGTTTTATCAAACAAATTCTTCAAAGAAAATAATATACACAATCTAAATTATTAACACATTAAACTTGAGGTTTTACATGAATTTATCTAATCTTCTTATTTGGCTCTCTCCTTTGGTGAGTGGTATTAACTCTGTTTATGGTTTCAGAAATACTAATGAAATAGATGCAAATGGCACATCATTCGTAACTTACGATAATAATGATATTTTAGACTCATTTAACACTAGAACACCTTTTGATTTACTTGAGCAAGAAAAAATTGATCCGTATTTTACAGAAAAACTAGAATCTAAAACAGTACCTATAGAGAAACATTTTGTCCCAGAATTATTTAGAACCATGGATGCAAAAATATCTGACGATAACACTCCATATTTTCAGATAAAGCATCCTTTAAACATGAGCTTAACTCTCAAAGGCTTTACTGCTGATCAGATATTAAAGGTTAAGGCCAGTATTCGTGAATCTATTGCAATATTTGACAGCACAATTGGAATAATACCATCTGAAATGGAACACAAATGTACTCTTACCAAGTGGGATGCTCCTCATGGATACATAGCGGGACAGTATATGCTTGGAGGTAACGATCCAGAAAATCCCAATATTATACGATGTGCAATGACAGCTATAATAGGAACACCAGAAGAGTATGATGGTAGTGTTGTGGTACATGAAGTAGCTCATGCCATTCAATATTATAACACTGATGGTAAAGGGATAAGGACGTTATTATCTGAAGGAATTGCAGCATTTGTTCAACGTAATAATGACAATTCTAAACATTTGATTAATTCAGCTCGCTCTCTTTTTAATAACAAGGCATTGCAAAATTATAATGACGATCAAGTTCTAGAGAACTCTATTGGACGATATACAATAGGACCCGTTATAATAAAGTATTATCAAGAATATACACCAGGAACAATAAGAAACTTTTTGGAATGTCGGAAAAATAAAGAAGAACCACAATGTGTAGCTACACACTTAAAACCATACTTTGATGTATCAAAGTTCAAAAAATGGCTAAGTGATAGTGCAGATCCTGCAGCAGCACAGGATACACCCTTTGTTATTATATGCAACCCTAACAGTTCAAAATATGAAATATCATCTTGCGATTCAGGTACAGTGAAATGGGCTGAGGAAGAACTTAATAACCATACCGCAATGTATCAGAGAGTTCAAGGTTGCTTCCCTCATAAACAAAAACATATACCTTCAGATAGTGATATTATAGTCTATTATGATAACTACAAAATATCCTATAATATTAAGGCAGGAGCATCGCTTACTACAATCCAGCAGAGTTCTGCTACAACATATAATTGTGGTACCCATTGGGGAGATTGGCTCTTAGAACTAATACATAGAACGGAAGATGCTATAAGTGATGACAAGAGTTGTGTCTCAATACAACAAGAGATAGGTCGGACTATAATTAAGAATATGCAGAGTTGTCATGCTACTAATAGTGTACAGCCTACTACAACTGTACAGCCTACAAGTGTAGCATCTACTACAACTCCTTATCATATAGATAAAATATTACTAATAAAATGTGATTCTTCTGACTCAGTATGTGTAGTATTTCATTGCAATACACTTAATGGTCTGAATATAGTAGATTCTTATATTAGAGATCATTGTCGATCAATGCCAGTTACAACTCATAATCATCAGGGTAATAATATTGCAGTTACTATAGTCAAAGATGACAACGCTATTCAACAGTTCGAGTGTATTGACGGCTGGGGTGATTGGTTAATGCAACAAATTCAAGGTTCTACTATACAGAGCCTGTTTGCTAATAGAGATATTCCTCATGGTTGTAGAAGTACAACAACTACTACTCCATCTACTCATACTGAAGATAATAACACTGAAGAATCAACAAGCTCTTCTATACCATTAGCTATAGTTGGAACAGGAATAGCCATAACTACACTAATAGCAGTTACAATATATGTGATAAAAAAAATTAAGAGTGCTAGCAGTTTTATTGGTCAGCAAGAAAACTCAACCATTGAGATGATTATGTCCGCACTTGGTAAAATATTTTCACATCACAATGATGAACCTCTTTCTGCAATACCTGATCAGCCAAAAGCGATACATATAATAACAAAGCAAGATATTAAATCACCTAATCTAAATACGACGACACTCTCGCCAACAATAACTCTTATTAATATATTTGGTACTGAGAATTCAGCAGAGCCATTATTAGGAGAGCATACATACTATGAGATACCATTTGAATCACCGTTATTAGGTCAGCAGGCATAGTCAAGTTAAGTTGAGAAATAATGAAGAACTTGTCAATGTAAATATAGAAAAAATAGCTTCCATGGGGAACATACTCTTCTGCTTTGAAGAATTGGTTTTTGCAAATACTTGCGGGGTATAGTCAATTCGATATAAGAATTGTTAATTTTTATATCGCATTGAGATAAATCCAATTCTCCAAATCATTCGAGTATACACGTAATAAAACCTTGATTGCAAAGGCAGCCCCATAGTACCATACATTTTTTATATAACCACTATTAAAATGGCTACTGATCGTCTATTAGCGAGGAGACGCTGAAAGAGGCAACGCGGCAATCCAGGATACGCCTAGAAAAAACAGCTTCGCTGTTTACCTGGATCGCTACGGCATCTAAAGAGCCTTGCTATGACGATTATAGAAAAATGTAGGGTACTATGAGGCAGCCCCTACACCACATGGAATGTTGAACTAGGATATAATACTCCTATACTAAGCAAAGCATGTGAACTTAGGGTTTACTTGGTTTTTGTTGGGGTATTTTGATCAGTCTGTCGATCTAGCTGTTGATTTGACTGTTCTTGTTTCAAAAGCTTACTTTTCTCCTCTATTGAGTTAAGAAAGAAATAAGTAAACGTTAGAAACCCGACCAAAAGCGGGATAACGACAAATATAATTGCCTTTAATTTTCTAGCCGATTCTTCACGATCCAAGCGGCTTTCTCTTTCTTCTTCTGTTTCTTCAATCTTTTCTGTTTCTTCAATCTTTTCTGTTTCAACATTTAATTCGTTAGTAATAATTTCTGAATTTAAATTGTCTTTTAACATTTGTATAACCTATTAATTCTATAGTTAAGAAAGATTTTAATAAACCCTAGCATAGTTGTTTGAGTCTTACAAGTAATAATATAAAATTAATTTATAAATATCTAAAAAAATCGTTAAATCATTAAAATAATAATAATTAAGTTAATTTAAGTAATTATTTTACAACACAAGGTATTTGTGATAAAATTTTATGAGTTGATAAATCCAGTATGTTCATAATTGTATTTGGTAACAAACCTAAATAAATTATTGCTACACAAAGCGGCATAATTGCAAGTATCTCATAAAGATATAGATCTTTAAAACTTATAACCTGATTATTAGTAATTTGTCCTAGCATTACTTCCTTATAAAGTTTTAGCATATAAACAGCTCCAAGAATAATGCCAACACTACTTATAATAGCTGCTACTACATTAGCTTGATAAATACCTACCAAACTTAAAAATTCTCCTATAAAACCGCTAGTGCCTGGTAAACCTATAGAGCCAAGCATGGCAATCATGAAAAAGGTGGCGAGTATTGGCATTTTATTT
Organism: Candidatus Tisiphia endosymbiont of Melanophora roralis; assembly: GCF_964026575.1. Taxonomy (NCBI): domain Bacteria; kingdom Pseudomonadati; phylum Pseudomonadota; class Alphaproteobacteria; order Rickettsiales; family Rickettsiaceae; genus Candidatus Tisiphia; species Candidatus Tisiphia endosymbiont of Melanophora roralis. The sequence continues at coordinate 1,402,321 of NZ_OZ032161.1, read as the reverse complement.
GCCACTCCACAATATTTGTCTATCTCCTTAGTATGCAATCTATCATACAAAGTACCAATTATCAAAAACAAAGCAGATGCCACAGTGCCATGACTAATCATTTGATATATGGCTCCCTTAATCCCAGCTTCTGTTAAGCTAAAAATTCCTCCAGTCACATAGCCCATATGAGCTATCGATGAATAAGCTATCATCTTTTTCATGTCTCTTTGAGTCAGTGCTACTAGTGAACCATATATTACAGCAAAAATACTCAGCACTAATACATAAAATGCAAATTCTTTTGATATATTTGGAAACATTGGTAATGATACACGTAAAAACCCATATGCTCCAAGTTTTAACAATATACCAGCCAAAATGACAGATCCAGCAGTTGGTGCTTGTACGTGTGCATCAGGAAGCCACGTATGGAACGGCAGCATAGGAACTTTCACTGCGAAGGCTATAAAGATTGCCCACCATAAAACCCTCTGCACCGGTAATGTTAATGAAGGTACTAATTCGTTTAGATCAAGCATATTAAAACTATGAACTTGGCTATAAATATATATGAGTGACAATAAGAAAAATACCGACCCCAAAAAAGTATAGAGGAAGAATTTTACGGCAGCATAAACTTTATTTTCCCCTCCCCAAATTCCTATAATTATATACATAGGGATCAATATTACTTCAAAAAATAAGTAAAATAATAGTAAATTCATTGAGCAGAAAGCCCCAATGCAAAAAGACTCAATTAATAAAAAACAAAATAAGAATTCTTTGATATATTTTTTGACGGTAAATAAGCTAGCTATAATACAGATAAGGGTTAAAAAGCTTGTCAGAACAACAAAAAATATTGAAATTCCGTCAACTCCAATGTGGAATTCAAGACCTATAGATTGAATCCAACTATAACATTCTACAAATTGATAAAGTTTTGATGTATTATCAAATTGAACTAATAAATAAATAGTAGATATTAGGGTTAGGATAGAGCTTAAAACTGCGACATACATCGCATAAACTTGTTTATTTTGGGCTTGCTTATTTACTGACCTACTTTGGTTGATAAATAGCAGAATATATAATGCACTTACTAAAGGCAAAAAAATACTTATTGATAAGATCGGTAACCCGGACATTTTAAGCTCTAATAATCAAATTACGCGAATTCGGGATAAAAATTTGTCAATTCTTATCCCAAATTCGGTGAAATTATCGAAACAATCAGATTTGAGACGGCTCTGCATCTGATTGTTAAATTAATATTTTGCTAAAAACATGATTTTAAAAGATTAAAATCATGTTTTTAGCTTTAGAAAGGTTTAAAATGCATTCGCGTTAGCCGCTTTAAGAATGCATTTTTCCTTATATTAAAGCCAATTAGGGATAAAAATTAACTAATTCTTATCCCTAATTGGGGTAAATTAACTCCGATAACTTTAGCGTTTATTAGAATATACAAAACTAATATCTCTTGAACCACGCTCAATTGCTGCTGCTACCTTTAGAGTATTATATTCATCAAGGGCTTTTCCTATTACTTGCATGCCAAGAGGCAACCCCCTAGAAGATAATGCAGCAGGTACAGAGCAACAAGGAAGACCGGCAAGACTAGCTGGAATAGTAAATAAATCGTTTAAATACATTGTCACAGGATTATCTTGTTTCTCACCTAAGTTAAAAGCTTCGGATGGTGCAGATGGCAAAATTATTGCTTCAACTTGTGCAAAAGCTTTCTTGAAATCATCTGAAATCAAGCGTCTTATTTTTTGGGCTTTTAAGTAATAAGCATCCATAAAAGCAGATGAAAGTAAATAAGTACCAATCATAATACGTCTTTTAACTTCAGCACCAAAGCCAGCAGTCCTTGTTTTTTCATACATTTCCTCAATAGATATTCCCTCATTTCCTACCCTAATTCCATATCTTATACCATCATATCTAGATAAATTAGATGAGGTTTCAGCAGGTGCTATAACGTAATATGCAGCTAGAGCATATTTAGAATAGGGTAATGAAATATCAATAATTTCTGCCCCATCGTTTTTTAGAATATCAATAGTATGCTGCCACATCTTAATAATATCCGGTTGTATACCATCTTGTTTCATAATATCAAATGGTACACCTATTTTCATGTTTTTTGTACTACTATTACATGCTGATCTTAGCTCCAGTACCTCAGAGTTTATAGAAGTAGAATCCTTTTCATCAAAACCAATCATGGCTTGTAGCATTAAAGCAGTATCTTCAACAGTTCTTGTAAGTACTCCAGCTTGGTCAAGCGAACTGGCAAAAGCAATCATACCATATCTAGAACAGCGACCATATGTTGGTTTGAAGCCAACAAGCCCAGTATAACTAGCGGGCTGGCGAACAGAACCTCCTGTATCACTTCCAAGAGCTGCCATAGCTAAAAAGCTACTGACAGCAGCTGACGAGCCTCCAGAAGATCCACCAGGGACTACCGGAGTTGTAGGTGCATCTACCGCTTTCCAAGGACTAATAACGTTACCAAAATAGCTAGTAATATTAGCCGATCCCATGGCAAACTCATCCATATTAGCCTTACCAAGCATTATTGTGCCATGATCTCGAACATTTTTACTTACAGTAGATTCGTATGTTGGTACAAAGTTGCTGAGTATTTTTGAGGCGGCAGTAGTTAGTACTCCTTTTGTACAAAAGAGATCTTTTACAGCAATAGGAATTCCTTCTAAGGGTCTTGCTATTCCATTATGATAATTTTGATCAGCAATTTTAGCTTGCTCTAAAGCAATATCTGTAGTTTCAGTAATATAAGCATTTAACTCTTTATGTTTGTCCATTTCTTTAATATGTGCTTTAGTCAGCTCAACACACGAAAATTCTTTATTTTTTAAGGCTTTAAGGGCTTGTGTGATGGTTAATTTTATAATTTCTGACATATTTTACTCTACTACTTTTGGGACAACAAAACATTTTACTTCTTTGGCAAGTTCTGCCTTATCATTAGGCACATTAGCAAATAATTCATCAGAAATGTCACCATACAATACTTGGTCTTTTCGCATTCTTTGGTGCATATCACAAACAGAAGTAAGTGGTTCAACGTTACTACAGTCTACATCGTTTAAAATGTTGATCATATTCATCATCTCAGTTAATTGATGGGCAAAACTGCTTATCTCTTTTTGGGTAAAATTAAACCTAGCAAGTTTTGCTATTTTTTGTACTTCTTCATTTGTAATCATTATATACCTTAAATATTATAGTCATTATAGCATGAAATATGTCTGCACTAATAGTTTATGGTTATTTTATGAAAAAATATACCTAAGTCATTTAGGTGGCATCTCTTTGAGGAATGACACCTATTTTTAGACTTAAATAGTCAGTATTTCTTGTTCTTTTTGTTTAACATGCAAGTCTACTTTATTACTATACTCATCAGTTAATTTTTGGATTTCTTCTGATAGGTTATGTTGTTCATCTTCAGTTATGATACTGTTTTTTTCTAACTTTTTTAAATCTTCATTACCATCCCTTCTTATATTACGCAAGGCAATTTTAGTATTCTCTCCATATTTGTGAGCAAACTTAACAAGCTCTTTGCGGCGTTCTTCAGTAAGTAGCGGTATTGTGATTCTTATTAGCTGTCCATCTGATGATGGGTTTAGACCCAAATTTGTATCCATAATAGCTTTTTCTACAAATTTTACTATAGATTTATCCCACACCTGTACAGTAATAGTCCGTGCATCTGGAGTTGAGAGACTTGCTACTTGCGACAATGGTACTTTATCTCCATATGCTTCAACCAATACAGGGTCAAGTAAGTTAACTGAAGCTCGACTAGTCCTGAGTCCCTTAAGTTCGTGATCTAATACCCTTATCGAACTATCCATTTTTGATTGTAATTCTTTACGTATAGTTGCTTTATCCATACTTTACTCACCTTCTTGAATTTTTGTATATTCACCTTTTCCTTGCAGTACTTTTGCAAAATTACCTTTCTCTTTAATAGAAAATACCTTAATTGGCAAGTTGTTTTCTCTAGCCACAGCAATAGCAGCAATATCCATAACTTGTAAATTATCTTTTAAAAGATTAGTATAACTTATAGTAGAATATTTCACTGCATTAAGGTTCTTTGTCGGATCTGCATTATATACACCATTAACCTTAGTACCTTTTAGTAATAAATCACAGCTCATTTCAATTGCTCTTAAAACAGCTGCACTATCAGTAGTACAAAATGGATTACCAGTACCGCCGGCAAAAATTACTACTCTACCTTTTTCTATATGTTTTTTTGCTTTACGACGTATATAAGGCTCACAAACGCTCATCATAGGGATTGCAGAAAGGACTCTAGTATGAACACCCAAACTTTCCATAATATTTTGTAGAGTAAGTGCGTTTATTACCGTGCCAAGCATGCCAATATAATCACCAGCAGCTCTTTCCATGCCAAATAAGACATCAGTGCCACGATAAATATTGCCACCGCCAACGACCACACATACTTCTATTCCAAGATCAATTGCTTCCTTTATATCTTCAGCAATTCCTAGGATTATAGAGTATTCATGACCAAATTGTTTGTTGCCCATTAAGGCTTCGCCAGAAACTTTTAATAGGACTCGTTTATATTGCAAAGAGGACATAAATTAAACTCTTGGTTTTATAAATTTTCTATGTAAACCCTAAATACACTCTCGATGTACCCCAATTCGGGATAAGAATTTGTCAATTCTTATCCCGAATTCGCATGATGTCATTCCCGCGAAGGCAGAAATCTATAGTATTTAATAACCTTTTAGGCTATTTTGATCCCTATTTCAAGAGTAGTTTGCTAAGTTTATTTTAGTTAACATAGTATCTGCCCTTTTTTCAAATGCATCAACCATTTTTTCAGTAGCATCAGTAAAAAATATATTAACTAACTTGTCAACTATTGCAAATTTCATCTTAAAATCAATAAAGAACTCTATCTTACTACCAGTATCTTCTTTGGAAAATTGCCATAAGTTTTTTAAATATTTGAATGGTCCAGAAACTGCTTCTACTTCAATAGAATAGCTTTGTTTCGTTAAATCATTTGAGTATATAATTTTTGATTGATATTTGTCTGTGAAACCTTTCAACTGAATTACTAATTCAGCTATAATTTGATTCTCGCTCTCTGAGATAATTCTAGCAGCCTTACACCATGGCAAAAATTCAGGATATGACTTTACATCAAGAACTAAGTAATATAATTCTTGTGCATTATATGGTAGAACTTTGATTTGATGAAAACTTGGCATAAATTTTTTAAAAATCAGTTACCCTACCTTTATGCTGCCAATCTCCGTGGATAGTGGGTTCTTGACCCTTGAAACCACCTATTTCCTTTGGCTTTTCTTTTTTATCTTTTATGGTAGTATCTTTTTTTTTATCCATAATATGTACTAGTCCTCTCCTATTACGTCTTTTTATTTGTATCTATATATGTTAACACTTTAGTTGCAGATTTATCCAATTCTTGCATCACTGCAATATATGGGAAAGGACCGTAACTAATTCTAGATACACCTAAATCAACAAGGTTTTTTACTGTCGTTATATCTTGCACCATTATATTGACAGGAATAGGTGAAAATTCACATAATTGTTTTATAAAATTATGATTTGCTAAGCCTGGTGCAAAAAACCCATCAGCTCCAACTTCTGCATAAGCTTTGCTTCGTTCTATAGCTTCTTTTAAGTCTTGTTCATTATGCTCAGATGTATCTTTTTGAAGAAAGATATCCGTTCTAGCATTAATGAACATATTAGGCAATAACTCCTTTATAGCTTCTTTAATTGCTTTAATTCGTTTACATTGTTCTTCTATAGAGTATCTTGCCTTTTCTTTTCCAATAATTTGATCTTCAAAATTTATACCAATTGCCCCTGTTTTAATTACGTGTTCAACATTCTCTATTAAATCACTTAACTTCGATGCAAATCCTGATTCAAAATCAAAACTCACAGGTACTTTGACTTTTTCAATAATATTCTTTAAATTTTGTAAGGCTAATTTAAGTGGGAATTTCTCACCATCTTCATAACCATAAGATTTTGCTACTGCCCAGCTACTTGTAGCTAATGCTTTCGCCCCGGACTTCTCTACAATCTGTGCTGAACCAACATCCCAAATATTATACAATACTAAAGGATTACCCTTTTTATGAAGTGTTTTAAACAAGTTATCTTCTATTTCTGTGAATTTTCTTTTCATACTACATTATCTCCTTCTGTTTGAGTTAGTTTTTTTTCATTGTTGTTTTTTCCTTAATAATATATTGTTACTCAAAACATAATTTTAATTATTAAAATAATATTTTGAAGTAAATGAAAAAATCAAAATGCCTAGGTGTTAACCATTAGAGTTAAAATTATGAAAACTTCTCGTCTTCACAGAATATATACCAATATCAAACTAATTGAAAACTATTCGTTAAATCTTGCAGAAGATCATAGTCACTACCTTAAAACAGTATTACGACTAAAGGTTGGCGATCATTTTAGAATTTTTAACGGCACAGATGGTGAGTTTATAGCACAAATTACTGGTATGACAAAAAATAATTTACATGTTGGACTTACTAATATTTTAAGAAAAGCAACAGTTGAACCTGAACTTACTTTAGGAATATCCATTATTAAAAGTGATAGAATGTTGGATGCCATAGATATGGCTGTACAGCTTGGGGTAACAAAAATTATTCCACTAATCGCCGAAAGATCTCAATTTCGCACTGTTAATACTCAAAGATTGATGAAATGTATTATCGAATCTACAGAGCAGTCCGAGCGTTTAATAGCCTGCATTCTTATGCCAGTAGTATCACTTAGTCTTTTCCTAGAACAAACTCTAGGTAGTTCTATAATATATGCCAATGAAAATGAAGATGAAAATAATACTTTATTAAAAATCATGCCTATATACTCATCAGATATTTCGGCAAATCTTTCAGTTGTTGTTGGTCCAGAAGGTGGTTTTTCACAAAATGAACTTCAAATGCTTTCATTAAGACCCAATACTTTATCAATAAGTCTAGGGTCAAATATCCTCCGAACTGAAACGGCCGTAGCAACATGTCTAGCACAAATTAAATTACTCACAGCTAGTTGCGTTGCAACTAAACCAATCCTCCTAAATTGACTAATAGTAATGGTGATAGCCTGATGTCTTTATCAAACTCAGGTTATTTCAGTTGATATTTAATAGTCAAATTCAAAACTCCTCCCCCAACAACCCCAACACAAATATTAAGATTATTCTTACCATTTCGTAAACGTGGCATCAAATCAAGCTGTGGTAGGTTAGTAGATCTATATATGTCGCGTGCTTTCACAAATTTTCCTTGGTAAGTTTTATAAATGTAAACAACACAGTTATCACCATTAAAATCCCTACATTGCATAGAATTAAACTCAGAAGTAGTAGGCCCAGCATGAACAAGTTGATTATTAACTTTGATCACTATGTAATCATCATAATACGAACCAGTACCACCTACTGTAAAATAGTCTAGCTTATTAGTATTCGGTATATCAAACTCATAATTTGCACAATGTAATGTATCTATTAGATGAGCTGGAGAATGACCTGCAGAATCGTATGGAGCACCAAATATAAAGGTTCCAACCTTAGTGGCATCATCATAACTATTTTTAACAGGAAAATCGCCTTTGAAGTCGCTTGTATATTTGAAATTAAGACCAGTATTCTCTTTACATCCTACACCATCCGGTAAGCCTTCAAAGGTCACTGTTTTAGTATCGATATTTGATAGACAATAACGTTGTAGTGGTTTATTCGGATCAATTACTACCCAACCAGGTTTACAAGTACCTAGTGCCAAATCACCTATTTTTGTGTCAGGATCACCTATTTCTGTGCTAGCCCATGTTGCGTTACCACTGTCATTAGTCGGGGTAGTAATTGCTTGACATTTAGGGGCAGGAACTGAAGTACAAAAACCTAATTCTTGTGGGGTTTTATCTCGGATTGCAGCAGTCTTTTCAATAGAAGTACCATCCTGATAAACAAGAGTACCATTCTTCTTATTGACAAAAATACCATTTTCATTGACAATAACATCATCCTTATCTACAGGGATCCCATCTTTATCGACAAAAGCACCATTCTTATCAATAAGAACACCATCCTTATTAAAAGTAGCAGTGTAATACTTTCCATCAGTGTTTATTGTAGGGCCTAGTGACGGGGAGGGATCAATTCTATTATTGGTATCTAAAGAAACTTTACATACTTCAACATCTGGCTTACGATTATTTTTATAACAATACGCAGAGTTAGCACATTTATAAATCGTAATACCCTTTGTCTTAAGATCATCTATAGTCTCCGCAGAGTTACAACCAGTATGAGTATCCTGACAGATTTGCAGGCCTAGGTATTGCATACTTTTTGTCTTAAATTTTGAGCAATCAACTGTATCTGATTCAAGTAGTTTTGCTAGTACACAGTTAGTATTATTTACTCCAGGAATACATTTGTCTATATCTTTTAATTGTAAACAACCATGCGTTGCACCTTGAATATATTTACCATTTATATATTCAAGACCCTTTAAATATACCACACCTGTAGTAGGAATTCCTTTAACATCATAAGGGGTCTTGTCGTCTTTATAGTTACCATATATAGTTAAAGGATTCATAGATTTTTTGCCAGAAAATGGCATAGCAGTATATATAGTTGGGGGGGTATTAGAAATATATGCCATGAAGGAAGTAAAATTAAATCCTGCTAAATTTATTATTTCTTCTGTCTTATTGGCTATTGGTATTGGATTACTAGCAGATAACGGTGTAATAACAGTACTAGTTGAATCAACAATATTCCCTTTATCGTCTGACACTCGTATTGACGCAATAAATTGAGGGTTATAATAGCTATTATTATGGCAAGTAATTCCAGGAAATCCTTCACACTGGTAGGTTAGGATTTGGTAACCATCTGTTACCCTGTCTTCACAACCAACCAAGCTATCTCCTTCTGCTACACAAATAGATTTTGGATCACGACTAAGATGAGGGTTTAAGGTAGTATTTCTAGTAATTGAAGCAACAAAAGACCTGTCATCAACATTATCTCTGAGCTTAAAGGTTTTCTTGAGCGGTAGTAAACTTGTACCATCTTGACCTTGTATACTAGGAAATGCAAGATTAACATCAATAAACTCGCCAATATTTATGCCCCATATTTCTTGACAAGTAATCTTACCATTTGCTCCTTCGCTATCACAATCAGGTAAATCATCAACATAGTAACTACTTGGTGTAGAGATATCACCTACTTTTTGTGCGTAGACTATCCTAAATCCATCTTCGCAACCATTCTCAGTAATACTACATTTAAAGTCAATTTTCGTGTTAACGCAAAGTTTTGTATCACCAGCTGAGCATTTTTTTATTGCATCGCGTTGAGCGGTAGCAATATGAATTCCTTTAGCTGAAGAAAATGGATCAAGATTGTTTATTCTTACACATTTATCGGTTTTTTGAGGATCTTCATTTTTACAAAGAGGCACAAGATTGTCTAAACTAACACGTACGACATTATGAATAAGATTATTTCTTAATTTAGATACTACGCATGGTGCATCTGAAGATTGAACAAATAAACCATTTTTCTTTTTACTGCATACAAGCTTTGTAGTGGGAGTAATAATGAATTGTTCTAATTTAGGGCAATATGGTGGTGGAAAAGGACCAAATGGTAATTCAACGCAACCAAATTGGTAGTCATCAACAGAACGATTTAGTGCACCAAGTGCTTCTACTATTTTTTTTGCCACCTCATACATCCATTGTTGTTCAAAAATATATCCTATCCATTTAACTATTTCTTTTATAACATCAAGACCTGGTGTATTGTCAGAAGCAATCATGTCTAATAACTTACCTAATAGTACTGATATACTCATACTAGACTTAATGTCTATTAAAAACTTTAGAATTTTTGCAAAAGGGTGTAACTCATCTGTTTTATGAAGAGGTTGTCTTATTGGATTCCAGTCCATCGGATCTAAGTGAACTCCGGTAGCTGAAACAAGATTTACCAAGCCAGGATCACTATATGCGCATAGCTTTGGTCTATTAAACGGTTTTCCGTCATCTCCAACAATCGGTTTTCCATCATCTCCAATAATCGGTTTATCATCTTCTGTAGAGCCAACATCATTCAAATGTTTTCCAGGTGTATAACCAGGGTCTGCTGGCGTTCCTTTACTATTCAAGGCTGTTGGTGCAACTGCAGGAACAGCAACCCTAGCACAAATTCTGAGTAAGGGTAGGGCATAAGCCCCAGGCCATATTACACATTCACCATCCCAATTCAAAGTAGTGGATTGATTCCAGCATGCAAATGCATTACAACTTTGAGTTCTTATACGAATCTTTGGTGCAAAATAGGAACTTTCTGTGGTATGTTCTGCACAGTGATGAAGATAAAATCCAATAAAATTCTCAGGAGGGTTAAATTGAATCAAGCAATTATCTGTATCGCGTCCATCCCGCTTATTCCATGGTGGGCACATAGGATTTGGCTCTATTCCTTTTCTTACTCTAATTCCGTTCCATATTTCATCTATCGTGTCATAACCACAATTGCAAGGGTTACTGAGACATTGTGCAACTCCATCCCAAAATGATGCATAACTCTTGCTAGAGTAAATCAACAAAAAAAATGCTAGATAATATTTTTTTAGCACCAAACTCCTCTTACAACTAAATATGATTTAATGCTATATACAAAGGATTAATCCAATTATCAGGATGTCCTGGATATTGTTGTAATATTTCTTGATATATTTTCAATTCCTCGGTTCTACAGGATAGAATCTTGATAATGCCAATTAAACTTCCTATACTTAACTCCAAAGCAATAGATTGATTATTTTGATTTATTAAGAACATTCTAGAAGCAATTGTAAATTTCGATAATTTATTTATTTCTGATTCATTTAATCCTAAAATTTGTTCTAAATACTGTAATTTTATTTCTGATGGTAAAATTATTTTAGTGTCTGTTAAATCCAACCAATTCTGTAGCACCTTTGTTTTTATCGACTGTAGATAACTAAAATTAAAATTACTAACCATTATTCCATTATTACTCAGCAATCTATCAGAAATCATTTGTGATATGTTATCAAAATTTTCCGGTCTATACAAGGAATCTAGATTATCTATTACTAATATTTTTGGACTCTTCCCTATAATAGTTAAGTGATAATTAAAAGCATATATTAATCCTACACATAAACTATTATGCTTAGTCAAATTCATTGAAAAATCTTCTAGAAGTTTTCTATCTGTTGGATAAAAACGTTCTGTAAAAGACTTCTCAGAGAAAGGGTACAAATTAAATCCGAGTATGCCACCTTCAGATAAAGGGAATTTATCACTATCAAATATACCATCATATAATCCTCCTTTTGTATAATCAGTCAACCTTAGTTTAATTAAATCTCCACCTTCTATAGAAAAGTCCATTGTTTTTAAAATGGAGGAAAAATTACGATCTTTATTATCTAAAGTCCAAATTTTATCAGCGAAGTTTTCTAGAAAAGCTAATTCTGCTTTGGTTAGAGGGTAAAAAGAATGATTACAAATTATCTTAAGAAATTCGGTAACGAAATGCCTTGACTCTAGAGTATCATCTAGTAGAAATGGATTTATTAGGTTCTTCTCCTTTTCAAACCACTGCCCTTCAATTGATTCAACAAAAATCTTTGAATTATTATTATTGGAAAGATATAATATTGTTGGCTTGTATTTAGTGGCTTCAGAAATTAAAAAATTTGTTAGTACAGTCTTACCAGTATTAGCTGTGCCAAAAATACAAGTATTCCCTCTATTATTACTTTTAGCATGAAAATTCATAAAGTAAGGAGTTCCTTTTTCTGTTCTAAGCAAAGTCACCGCTTTACCCCATATGTTATTTTGGCTTCCGGTCGGGAAATTATGTAATGAGGCCAAAGCGGCGGTATTTTCTATAATTGTGGGAGCGAGCCTCCTAACATAGGAAAAGTTCCCTGGGAGTTGTGCCCAAAATGTCTGCTCTAAGTTTATATCTTCTCGCACATGGACAATGCCAATTTTAGCAAGTTCCTTAGATGCTTGGGCAATTGATTGATCCAATTTTTCCAAGTCTGACCCTATAATAGCAATAGAAATTTGTTGTTTACAAAATTGGTTCGGGATTGAAGCATCAAGGTTCATTATCTTATCTATTCCTGTAATTTCAGCAAGTTTAGTATCCTTACTAACTTGTAAAATATATGCCTGTTGTTCAAATGTTTTAGATACTTCTTTTTTATCAACGAAGTAAAATATTTCTGTTGCTATTAATTCTACAGGTAATTGTAGGAATCCATCAAGTGCAGCTGATGATACTTCTTGATATTCCTTTATTGAAATAATGGATGCAAACTTTTTATCATGCCTACTTATTACTTCAATCTTATCGTTACCAACTGCATATTGATTAGAGGCTAAAACATTAGATAGATTTGCAATCGGTACTAGGCAATATTCTTCGTTGAGATGGATTATTCTACGATATAAAAACATCAGATCAGAGTAAGATTCTTCCCCTTCAAATCTTATTCCTAACTTTACTGCACCGAAATCTTGTAAATCCAAAAGTATTGTATCAACAGTGCTATTTAGTATTTCAAAAACACTACTTAAGTACTTATTTTGGAGACTGACAACTTTATCAAAAAACAAAGATGTTATTAAAGAGTTGAGATTTTTAACTTTAATTTCAGCAGAATCATAAATTATTGAGATATATAAGGTGTTAACAAATTTATCATCCCAGTAATTCTTTTTTTGCCATAAATTGTGAATATTAGCTGGTAACAATTTATTGTAAGGAGTTGGGTCATCTAAGTTTGTCTTACGTCGTACAGTATGTATCCAAAATGCAAAATTTTTATTACGAACATTTTTCTTAATCGCATTACGCACTACTTCTCGTAAATTGAATAACTTAGTGCTAATATTTTCTGCATTGATACCATTTATTTGGATAGTTTGGAGTAGTTCACCATTCTTAGTTAACAAAGTATTCTCATTATAATGACAAGCAATTGGAATGAAATCCTCTGCAGAATTATTATATAAATCCTTATCAACTTTTCTTGAGTTGTTAGCTATTTTGAACACCAATAATACCTATCATCAAATACATGTTATTTATACTCTTTAGTGGTATGAATTCGCTCCAACCCACCCATGTAACTCACCAAAATATCTGGAACTGTTATTGAACCATCTGCATTTTGATAATTTTCTAGAATTGCGATTATTGTCCTACCAATTGGTAAACCAGAACCATTCAAAGTATGGACAAAAGTGGTTTCGTTGCTACCAAATTCTTTATATCTAGCTTTCATCCTTCTAGCCTGAAAATCTCCACAATTAGAACAACTTGAAATCTCACGGTATAGATTTTGACCAGGCAACCATACTTCCAAATCATAGGTTTTCTTGGCAGTAAATCCCATATCTCCAGTACAAAGCAACATAACTCTATATGGTAGATCAAGTTTTTTTAGAATGGTTTCAGCTGCATTAGTTATATATTCATGTTCACGCTGAGATTCTTCTGCAGTAGTTATTGTAACCAACTCAACTTTACCAAACTGGTGCATACGTATCATACCTCTAGTATCTCTACCACTACTTCCAGATTCTGATCTGTAACAGGGTGTGTAAGCAACATAACGTATAGGCAATTCTTCCCTAGCTATTATGGTATCGGCTACCATATTAACGAGAGGTACTTCGCCTGTTGGAATTAACCTGTAATTATTCACCGTTTCAAACGACTCTTCTGCAAATTTTGGCAATTGACCACTATTATACATAGCAGCTGGTCGCACCAAAGATGGAGGAGATAGTTCAGTAAAATCAAATTCTTGAGTATGTGTATCAATCATAAAATTAATCAATGCACGTTCTAGCTTTGCTAAATCTCCCTTTAGAGTCACAAACCTACTACCAGACATTTTAGCAGTACGGACAAAATCCATCATACCTAAACTTTCACCAAGTTCAAAATGCTGCTTAGGTAATGGAGGAGATGGTTTTGTTGTAATGTCTCCTACTGTTTTAAGCAGTTTATTCATACTGCCATCAGTGCCATATGGTACATCAGGATCAGGAAGGTTTGGCAATACCTCCAACATATCGTTTAACTGGTGATTACTATTTAATTTTAAATTCAGTTCTTCCAGTTTCTCATTTATGTGATCCACATCACGCTTTATTTCTTCAAATTCTTTACTAAATTTGTTAGGCATGTTGCCTAGATCCCTAGATTTTTTCCTTCTTGCATGCTGAAATTGCTGAATAAGATTAGTTAGCTGGCGCTTGCTTTCATCTAGTTTAGTAATTTTATCGGACATTGGGGAAATCCCCCTTTTGATAAGTAGATCATCAAATTCCTGCTTGTTCTCCCTAATCCACTTTATATCTAACATTTAACTTCCTCGATTTTCTACAAATTTACACATAATAATTGAAGTTTCATATAATAAAAGCATTGGTATTGCAAGGGCAAATTGGCTAAGCACATCCGGTGGAGTTAAAATACCAGCAATAATAAAAATAATTACTATAGACGATCTTCTTTTGTCCACTAAGTCTTTTGCTGTTAATATTTTTAATAAATTTAATATTAACATAATAATTGGTAATTGGAAAGCTATACCAAACGCAATAATTAACTGAATTACTAAGTTTAAATATTCACTAATTCTAGCTTCTAGAATTAGTGGAATAATAGCGTTATTATCTTCAAAGCTTAGAAAAAATTGCCATGCACGCGGCATAACAAAATAAAATACAAAGATGCTCCCACACCAAAACAAAACAGGCGACATAAAAAGAATAAAAGCAGCATATTTCTTCTCACCTGAGTATAACCCAGGTCTTATAAATAAAAAACATTCTATAGCGATAATTGGCATAATCATGACAAAAGAAACAAAAGCTGCAAGTTTTATATAAGTAAAGAATGCTTCAGTAAGACCAGTATAGATCACTTTCCTTATATCAGCATGATCTAATTCTGCAAGTGGCTCTAATAAAATGTTATATATATCGCTACTAAAACAATAACAAATAATAAAACCAATAATGAATGCAGCAAATACTCGTAAGAACCTAGCCTTTAGCTCTAAAAAATGCTCTTTAAAAGTATACGACTTCATAAATTAACCAAATGTACAAGTTTAAGTAGGTATATAACCTTAGTTTGATGTAAGACATCGGTTTAATAGCCTAGGATGCCATATATGGACGTTCCTGCTTTCGTGAGGAGGTATTACTAACGTGGATAGTCAAAATAGGTTGTTATGAACCTAGAAATTGAATAGAATGATAAAAAACTCATCAAAAGTATACTTATATACTCTAGAATAGAAAACCAAAAATTGCGTCGTCATTATCCAAGACTCTAGCGGTATACTCAAATGATCCTACGAGTAGTATACCATCTATAAAAAAGGTTCGTAACTGGAATGATTATAACAAAGCTTTAAAAAAAATGGGAGAAATAATCCTTAGTTTTGATGAAAATTATACTAGGAGTCCTAGAAGTTTTGCTATTGTCTTTTCTTCAAAGCAAAATAGTATAATCCCTATAATATGTCATAAAAGTTTATTAGGGAAGGTTCTTCACCCAACAGTTCTAATGTACTCTCTGTTAACTGATCAAAGTTAGTCTGTATTTGATTTTCTTTTTGTTCTTGTGCTGTAACTATCTCAGAAGCTTCATTTAAATACTCACTACCCTCTTCGGTAACATGTATTCCATGCATACCATTTTCCTTTGAGATAGCCACATAATTTAACTCATTATCCATTAAAACAACTTGCTCATTCTTATAAACACCAAAATGCTTCTTGGCTTTTTCTATATGCTCCTGTTTACCTTCATAGCCATTTTTAGGAAGATACGACACTACAAAAATTTCTTTCGATAGAGTCGATCCTAAAAGTTGTTCAAGAGCGTATTTGATCCAATCAGGATATGAGCCAAAAGATACAATAGCTATATGACATCCTATAGTTAATGTTTTTTGTAAAAATTCTACTAATAGCTCTTTGTTTTTCCAATTTTTTGTTTCATCTGCTAGAAATTGATCTACACAATCCTTATGATTGAGAAAAGTAAAATAAAGAGTATTGTGTAGAGAGCCTTTTACTATTGTTCCATCCCAATCAATACATAATAACATCTTATTAGATTGAGTTTTTTTCTCCAAAAAATCCTCTTGCTGCTTAACTTCTAGTTGTTCAGCATCCGGAGTATTCATTACCTGTTTATCTTCTGCTATGCTAAAATTTAAAGGGAGAAGGCTTAATCTTGCCTGTTTTATTTTTAACATCTGTTGTTCTCTTATATTTATTTTTTATTCTTCTTGAACCCAAAAACTCAGAACTTAATAAATTGATTTTAAAATTTTTGCAAGCAAATTATTAAGATTATTTAAGTAAAATGAAATAGATTCATCGCTGTTATTAGTGTATTGCATTGCTTATTAAAATATGATAAACTAGTTAAGTTAACTGGTTTATTAAAGAGGATTCATGAGAATAGTTGGTATGTTTAAAACAAAAACTCACTTAACGGAGCTAATAAAAGAAGTAGAAGCAGGTGAAGAATTATGCATAACAAACAGAGGGAAAGAGGTAGCTTTTGTTATATCTGTAGCTAAATATTATTCCCAAAGATTTGATGATCTATTTAAAAAGCTTGCTGAACTTAAAAAACGTAGTCCTCTTGGCTCTATAGATGATGTTATTAAAATGAAAAATCTTGGTAGAAAATGAATTTAGTAGTAGATTGTTCATTCATCATGTCATCGATTTTACCGGATGAGCAGCAGCTTAAGGTCGATAACATTTACCATCAAATTTCTAACAAAGAATATAATATATTTGTCCCTGCTGTCTTTTTTTTAGAATGTAACAATGTGCTTATATCATCCTTAAAAAAACAACGTATTACTAAAAGTAATTATGAAGAGTATTTACACCTCTTAAATACTCTTCCTATTAATATTGATAAATTTTGCTCTAGCCCTGAATCTCTACATATAATAGCAAGGATTGCAACTAAATATGATCTAACGTCTTATGATGCTTCTTACCTTGAATTATCCCTACGCCTTGAAGCAAGCATTGCTACTCTAGATAATAATTTGGCTAATAGCTGTAAGATAGCAAATATAGAATCTATAATTTAAAATACTAATTACTTCAAATATGCACTTATAGTGAATTCAGTTGAATTATGTCAAAGAAATCTCCACTCGAACTTTTAGGTTGTATTAAGTACTAGTATATTGTTACACTAATAGTTTAATTATTTTAGCCTACTATAACCTCAGTTCTATATAAGAATTAATAATTCTTATATAGAACTGGCTTTGTTATAAGGAAAAATGCACTCTTGAAGCGGCTGACGCGGGTGCATTTTAACTTTTTTCATCATTCAATATGTGATTTTAATTATTAAAATCACATATTGAATGGAGTATTATATTTTAACAATCAGGTGGGCAGCCGCTTCAAGCCTGATTGTTTCTATAATATAATACTGACTTCGATGTAACAAGTTACATCGAAGTCAGGTTACTATATCATTTTTTCTTGCTATTAATTAACCAAATCATCAATATTTATAGTACTATTAAAATTATAAGGTGAATAAATGATAGGGAGCTATAAAGAACAAAAAGGTTTAACAAGGAAACAAAAAGAAGCTGTCGGATTGCTTTCAGTCGGGACATTCCTAGAGTATTTTGACCTGATGTTATATGTTCATATGGCAGTATTTCTTAATGAGCTATTTTTCCCAAAATATGATCCACATAATACAGCAATTTACTATGCTACAGCTTTCTGTTCTAGCTTTGTTTTTCGACCGGTTGGTGCATTAATTTTTGGTTGGATAGGTGATAATATAGGGCGTAAGAATACCGTTATCATCACGACTTTTATAATGGCTTTATCATGTCTTATAATAGCTAATCTACCTACCTATGCCCAAATAGGTATTACAGCTCCTTGGTTGCTCACCATATGCCGTATAATACAAGGAATGTCCTCTATGGGGGAAACAATAGGAGCAAAACTTTATTTAACTGAACTTATAAATCCACCAATCCAGTACCCAGCTGTTTCATCAGTTGCGATTTTTGCTACTTTAGGAGGAGTTGTTGCTTTAGGAATAGCATCTTTAGTGACCTCCTATGGATTTAATTGGCGTATAGCATTTTGGATGGGAGCGAGTGTAGCACTGGCTGGTACAGTAGCTAGAAGGAGTCTTAGAGAAACGCCGGAATTTGCTAATACCAAACGTCAACTAAAAAAAACTCTTCAGCAGGCTTCAAATGTTGCCGGCATAGATCTCAAAAAACTGGAAAACAACCCGATATGGAAGGAAAAAGCTAATAAAGTAACAGTAATAGCCTTGTTCTTAATAGAATGTATGTGTCCCGTGTGTTTTTATTTTGCTTATATTTATTGCGGAAATATTTTAAAAACTTCTTTTGGCTATAGTGCTGAACAAGTCATTCATCAAAATTTTATTATCTCAATATTTTCCTTCTTAAGCACTTTGGTATTAACATATTTAAGTTATAAAATATATCCGTTAAAAATTGTAAAAACCTTGTTATTGATATTTGGTGTATTTATTTTAGCTTGCCCTTATTTATTAAATAACATTAATAGCCTATTTGATGTATTCTTAATGCAATTATTTATTGTGTTATTTGTGCCTACCGGTCCTGACATAGGATTGTCAATCTTTTATAAACATTTTCCTGTCTTTAAACGTTTTAGTTGTGCTAGTCTTACCTTTGCCATATCTCGTGCTTTAATGTATGTAGTTCCCTCTTTTTCAATTATTTACTTAACTGAATATTGGCATCATTGGGGGATAATGATTATATTGCTTCCAATTTGCATAGGTTTTGCATTCGGACTATTTCATTTTGAAAAATTGGAGAAAAAGACTGGGAATTATCCACAAAAGCCCCGTGTAGACACATAGGCGTCAACTTAAGAGCGTAATGATTGAACAGGTATAAACAAATTAAACACAGCCGTCATAGCAAGGCTCGTTAGATGCCGTGGCGATCCAGATAAACAGCGAAGCTGTTTTTTAGAGTAACGCTTCGCGTATCTTAGATTGCCGCGTCGCCGCTTGCAGCGGCTTCTCGCAATGACGTTTAGGTTTGATTTGCTTATACATGCTCAATCATTACGCTCTTAAGTTGACGCCTATGCGCCACTTTGTGGCTCGCGATGACAACTATTTATTTCTATAATTTAGTATTTTCTATCATTAGTTGGGACTTTTAAACTGCCCTGCGTGTAGAGGTATAGATAAATGTTGACAACATAATGTAATAATTTGTTTTGTTACTGTTGGTATTTTTAAATGCATAGCTAAAGTTAAAAAATGTATTACAGTTTCTTCTACTATTTTTTTAATTTTTTCAGGTGATTTAGTTCCTAGAGTTTCTAACGATGAGCAACGTTGTTGCTAATTCAACTGAATTCACTATAACACAAGAACTCTATTCCAATTTGATATATTTTGCTCTATAATGCACATCTAAAAATATATTAAAGGTTTTTGATGTTTGCTATTCGCAATATTGCTATTATCGCCCACGTTGATCATGGTAAAACTACTCTAGTTGATAATATGCTTAAACAAAGTGGGACTTTCCGAGAAAACCAAGCAGTAGCAGAACGTGCTATGGATTCAAATGACCTTGAACGCGAACGTGGTATAACTATTTTAGCCAAATGTACCTCCCTTATGTGGGAAAATATCCGTATCAATATAGTTGATACTCCTGGTCACGCTGATTTTGGTGGTGAGGTAGAACGCATTCTTACTATGGTAGATGGAGTTGTATTACTAGTTGATTCTTCTGAAGGTACAATGCCTCAGACAAAATTTGTGCTGTCAAAAGCTCTAAAACTTGGTTTGAAACCAATTGTTGTTATCAATAAAATCGACCGTCCTGATAGAAGAGTAAGTGAAGTAGTTGATGAAGTATTTGAATTATTTATGGCATTAGAGGCAACTAATGAACAACTAGATTTCCCAATTATCTATGCTTCGGGACGTAGCGGTTGGGCATCGCTCCATCTAGAAGATCAGCAAAAAGATCTTTCTCCTCTTTTTGATTTGATAGTATCTCATGTACCTGCTCCTGTTGCTGATAGCAACCTGCCTTTTTCTATGCTTGTTACTACTAGAGAATATAACTCATATTTTGGTCGTGTATTTACCGGTCTAGTGCAGAGCGGTACGGTTAAGATCAACCAAAATGTTAAAATACTTAATCGCGATAATATGGTAATTGAAAATGCTAGAATAAGTAAAATACTGTCATTCCGAGGATTGGAACGCGTAGCTGTCGATGTAGCATATGCAGGGGATATCATTGCTATTGCTGGAATCCAAAACGCTACGGTAGCTGATACTATCTGTGACCCTGAAATAATGCTAGCACTCCCTTCCTTACCTATAGATCCACCAACATTATCTATGACCTTTGGAGTAAATGACTCTCCTCTTGCTGGACGGGAAGGATCAAAGCTTACATCACGAGTTTTAGGTGATAGATTGATGAGAGAGATCGAAAGTAATGTGGCAATACATGTCAGTCAAACGGAAGAAAAAGATGCTTTTCAAGTTGCAGGTCGTGGTGAGTTACAATTAGGAATATTAATTGAAACTATGCGACGTGAAGGTTTTGAACTATCAATCAGCAGACCACGTGTATTATTCAAAGAGGATGAACAGGGAAAAAGATTAGAACCAATTGAAGAAATCCAAGTTGATGTTGATGATGATTTTGTTGGAGTTGTTGTTAAATCCTTAGCAATACGTAAAGCAGAAATGACTGATATGCGTCCATCTGGTGGCGGTAAAACTAGAGTCACATTTTTAGGACCATCACGCGGTCTTATTGGTTACCACGGTCAGTTTCTAACCGAAACTCGAGGTACAGGTGTTATGAACCGTGTTTTTCATAGTTATGGCTCATATAAAGGGGTTATTGAAGGAAGACGTAATGGAGTATTAATTTCTAATGGGGATGGTGAATCTGTTGCCTATGCTCTATGGAATCTTGAAGAGCGTGGAAAAATGTTTATAAACCCTAATGAACTAGTATACCAGGGAATGATTATAGGCGAACATAATCGGGATAATGACCTAGAGGTAAATCCTCTGAAAGCCAAACAATTATCAAATGTCAGAGCTTCTGGCAAAGATGAAGCTATGCGTCTTATCCCACCAGTCATTATGACGTTAGAACAATCTATCAGCTATATCCAAAATGATGAAAGAGTAGAAGTTACTCCTAAATCAATCCGGCTTCGTAAGGCAGTATTAAACCCTAATGACCGAAAGAGATCAGAACGACGTAATGAGGACTAATTGCTATAGTTAAATCTTTGCTAAAATAGCATGCTCTTTCGTCACTACTGGGAAAAATTGCTTGTTAAAAGGAAATAATTCTACTTTTTTATTGCTGACAAACTCGATTTCAATGATATCACCTGCTTTAAAATTAAAAACATTTGTAATTTTTCCTATAGCCACCAAATTGGTATCTAGTACCAGTAAGCCTCTTAAGTCTTCAATATAAAATTCATCTTCACTTAATGAAGGGAAATCGTGCCTATGACAAAAAAGCTTACATCCCTTTAATCCTTCAGCTAATGTCCTATTATTAATTTTGTTAAATCTACATATTATATCACCTTTAGAATTTTGACTAATGAGTTTAAGGATAATTTTTTTTCCTAATTCATCCACCAAATTCATTTTAATGATATTAGTATTTGGCATAGTAAAAGATTTGACATAAACATTACCCTGCACTCCGTGTACTGATGATACTACACCAACAAAAATTAAATCTTTTTTAATAGACACCACCTAATTCATTAAGAGAAACCATTTTTTCTTTTTCGGATAGTTTCCAGCTGCTTTCTCTAATTTTTCAAAATGCAATATGCCAAAGCTATATCCTATCATGACTGGAATTATAATAATCAGCAATCCATAATTACCTAAATATTTTGTTAAATAAATAAGCCCAAAAGATGTGATAATATACATAATAGTATTAGATATAGCATATAAAAAACTAACATATGTGAAGCGTTTAAAAACAGGGAAATATATAAATAAAATTGAATGGGCTGGTGTTAAACCAGGTATAATCAATATAATAAATGCTTGGAACAGAAAAATATCAAAAGGTGTTCTAGCATGACTCAATAAGTATAGGCAAACTAGAATAAGAACCCAAAAAATTACCATTCTAATTTTTAAAATCATTAGGGGGTATACGTAATAACCTAAATATATCAATGATAAATTCCCTAACATTTCTACTATTGAAACAAAGAAATTTTGATAAATAACTTGTTCAGCCGTATAACCAAAATTATTTCTAAGAATCTCTCCGCAATGAATAAATGTTAAATAAAAACATACTGGCCAAGCACAGTGTATTAAAAACAAAGATAAAGCTGTTACTTTATTAACTTTTTCTGTCCAAATAGGATTCTTTTCCAATATACTAGTATTCTCATTAATATCTGTAAAAATCATTTTCATTCGTCGTTTTGCGTCAGCAAATTCTGGTGTTTCTCGTAGAGTTGTTCTAGCTACTGAACCGACTAACGCAACCAATGCACCAAACCAAAAAGCATAACGCCAATTGAAGTTGTAAGAGGTAGAAATAAATGCAACGCCCAAAGCAAAGGTTGCCCCTAACACAGCAAAAAAACTTATTAATGCTACAGACATATATTGTTGTGGACGTTTTATAGTTTCAGTCAAATATAATTCTGCCCCTATTATTTCTCCCATGGAAGTCATGCCTTGTATAATACGACATATTGACACAATCACAGCAGCAGTAATACCTATTTCAGCATAAGTTGGCAAACTAGCAATAATAATACAAGAAAATGCCATCATAAAAGTAGTAATAATAACAGTTACTTTACGCCCTATAGTATCACCAATCCATCCAAAAATTAACGCCCCAATAGGTCTTAATAAATATGTGGTACAAAGAGCAAAGGCTGAAAGTAATTGTGCTGCATAGGGATCATATTCCGGGAAAAAAAGCTCATTAAGAATTACCGCCATATGTATATAGAGCATCAAATCAAAATACTCTAGAAATGTACCGATTGAAAGTAATCCGACAGCCTCTTTTTGTTCTCTAGTTAGACGAGTTTGAGACACCTCATCTGCTTGTATTAATCTATTCATATTGGCTTATATCTTCCTTATTTAATACCAATTGTCTTTTATAAAATAGCTTACATTTCAGATATTAGTACACATTTGCAGCACTTTAATTACTAAACCCTTAATACCTTTATGTATTTGTGCTAAAGGAGCATTTAACATAAAAGCAGGAGTAGTAACCAATCTATTATCTTCGTCCACGACTATATCTTGAGCATTACAAGTTTCTTCTGTTGCTCCTAGCTTATTTATCAGATCATTTGATTCTCCAAGGGTAACCTTAATTTTTGTATGATTTCTTAAGACTATAGCAAGTAAAGCAGGAGCAATACATATAGCTCCAATTGGTTTTGATAAATTATAAAAGCCTACTATTATTTCCTGTAAGTCTTTTGCTACTGTAGCATTTTCATTTTTAAGTCCTATATTAGACAAATTTAGTGCAGCACCAAACCCACCCGGTAATATTAAAGCATCAAAATCTTCAGCACGTATTTGATTTAATGGTTGGATTTTACCACGAGCAATGCGTGCTGATTCAACCAATATATTACGTTCCTCTAACATTTTTTCTTGAGTTAGATGGTTAATCACATAATATTGATTTTTATTAGGAGCAAAAATTTTTACATTTACATTATGCTTATCAAGTTCCAATAATGTAAAAACTGTTTCAAAGATTTCAGCCCCATCTAAATATCCACAACCTGAAATAATTACAGCAACATTTTTCATAATATTTCTATAGTTTTTTTCTGTTTCTTACTTTAAGATTTGTAGCAACTTTAGTTGATTTTGTTTTCTTACCATATGTTCTTGATGGTACTGTTGTCTTGACTATCAATTTATCAACCATAGTCTTATTATTTCTAGGCTGGTCAAAATGGGTATCTAATAGTTTTACCATTTGCATATTTCTAGACTCAGCAGATTTACCACCAGTAACAATAGCAACCAAAGATTTATTTTGTCTAGTTGCTGCAGTAATCAAGTTATAGCCGGCTGGAATGGTATAACCAGTTTTCAACCCTTCAACTCCTTCATAAGTTTCATTTACTTTATTATGTCCTCGTACAATATTGCCTCTAAAAACAAAGTTGTTTCTAGAGAAGAAAGCATAATATTTAGGGAAATCTCGCTTAATAGCTATAGATAGTTTAGCAAGATCTCTAGCCGTAGTTTTCTGACAAGGATGATGCCATCCAGAAGCGTTTTTAAAATAAGTATCTTTCATACCAAGTTGTCTAGCACGAATATTCATCAAACGAGCAAAATTTTCTTCAGTACCTTTAATATTTTCAGCTACTACCATAGCTGCATCGTTTGCTGATCTAATAATTAGACCTAAAATAGCTTCTCTTACAGTAATAGTTTCTTTTTCTTTAAGCCCTAATTTGCAGGGCAACATTTTCTCTGCGTTTTTTGAAACATATAATCTTTGATTCATTGATAACCTGCCAGATTCTACCGCTTCAAATAACAAATACAAGGTCATTAATTTTGTCAATGAAGCCGGATATATTCTAGTAGTAGAATTTTTATCGTGCAGTATTCTACCAGTATTGTAATCTACGACAAGACTTGTTTGAGTTGGCGAAGACACAAGTTTTTTTGCAGCATAAACAGGACGTAGGTTTGTACTGAATGTTATTACGCAAGTAAAAAATAGCAATAATCGTATTAACATAATTTTACGTTTTAGAAATCTTGTTATTAAGATAGAACAATATTATAAGTCCTGGCAAAGCTAGAATTATTGTTAAGATAAAAAAATTATCCCAACCCAACATTTTTACTAGGCTACCACCATAAACGGTGACTGTGTTATTAAATAAACTAGCACTACTGCTGAGCAAAGCATATTGCGATGCAGAATATTGTTTGTTACACAATATGCTAACATACCCAACAAGAGCAGTAGCCCCCATAGCTCCAGCAAAATTTTCTATAGTAATAGCAATGAAGAGAGCTTCAGAACTTACTGGTTGATGATTTAACCAAATAAATGCGAAATGCGTGATACTTTGTATAATTCCCGTTATAATCAGTCCTCTAAAATTTCCAAGTTGGTATACAACTATTCCACCAGCAAAAGACCCAGCAAGTGTAGCTAGTACCCCATAAAATTTAGTAATCAGTGCTATCTGTCCCTTTGTATAACCAAGTTCCATATAAAATGGCATACATACTACACCAAGCATAGCATCGCCTAATTTAAAGAATATTACTGCTAGTAAAATAGTAACGGCATATTTCCTAACAAGGAAGTCCTTAAAAGGGTTAATTACTATTTTTGTTAGTGACAATAAAGATAAAATATCAACACTTTCTCGTAATAATGTAGGTTCATTGACAGTAATTATAAAAATTGTTGCTACAACAAAAATTATACTCATAGCCACAAATGTAGCTGACCAATCACTTGTGGCTTCAGCAAAATACAAAGCCCCAGCTCCAGTAATCAGCATGCCAAGTCTATAGCCTAATACTGCTGTAGCACTTGCTATAGCTTGGGTTTCCTGATCAAATTTATCTATTCTAAGTGCATCAACACTAATATCAAATGTTGCTGACAAGAAACCAAGGCAAATAGTAAGAAAATATAGTAAAGTTAATGATTCATTAGGTAAAATTGTACTCATAGTGAATAGTACTAAAGATATTAGTATAGTACAAAGTATCAGCCAACTTTTTCTATGACCAAATTTCTTTAATAATGGTATATTAAAATAATCTACCAAAGGAGACCAAAAAACTTTTAGCGAATAGGATAGTCTTGCAACGGCAAAAGTGGTAATAATTGCAATATCAATATTAGAATCTTTAAGCCAAGCAACTAAGCTAGTGAATAATATAGCTAGTGGCATGCCACTAATTGCCCCAAGAACCAATATTTCGAATAGCCTATAATCTTTTAGAATTCTTAATAATAACATTTATTCTCCTTTAATTGGATTTCCTTCTGTTCTCTAAAGCCTTTCTTAGTTCAGTCTCATCTGACGTTTTTATGGGATCTAATATAGTGCCTGAGGTTTTTATTGTAAAATTTATAGGAGTATTTTGATTACTAGAATTATTTATATTAGGATTTAAGTCTACTATATAGAAAGATAATATTGAAGATAATACCATATCCAAATTATATATATTTATAGCTAATGATGCAACTCCGCTAGCATATTTTGTATTAAATACTAAGTCTTTCATTGTAACTATTCCATTTTTTAACTGAAGATTACCACGCAAACTATTCAATTCAGTTTGCCCCTGATACATAGATTTTGCTAAATCATCTTTTAAATACTTTAGACTATAGTCTTTATTATTAATTTTTTCTATCAATGAATCAACAGAGAAGTTACTAATCTTGGCATTTTTTACTACAAATTCTGATTGAGTGTTAAGCTCATACAATAATTCTTTTAAACTATTGCCATGAGTAGCAACTGTTCCATTTATGCTCACTCCACCGTAATTGTCTAGTAATCCTCTTGGCAAAACATTAGATAATTGAGCTAAATCAATAGAATTAAGTGCATAAACAAAGTTCAGAGTATATGGATTTAATAAAATATTACCTTCTGCTTTTAATTTACCAGAAAGTAGATTTGCTTCAAGGTTATCGATCTTAAATAAAGCATTATTATTTGCTAAAGCAAGTTTAACATTTTGTAATACTAGATCATTCTGAATTATTTTTGATAATGCACAATTTAATTTTAACTCTATTTTTTCTACGTCAAATTCATTCAATAAGTTATTTCGCAGATTAAGTAAAGATTTAGGGGTTAAAAAGTTAACATTAAGAGAGCCATCATTTATTGTAACTGTTAATTGCGGTTTAATGTTACTTGCTAACAAACTAGCACTAAGATTGATGTAATCACTATTGCTTCTTATATCAAGATTACTAATTCCAATATTACTTGGTGAGACATTTGCTAAAATATATGCTTTGCCAAATGAATTATTTCCTATAAGCAGATCATTTATAGTAATATCAAAATTACCTAAATAATCAGCTGTCCTAATTGGAATATATTTAGTTAAGTATGAGTCATCTTTCATATTCTCTGACAAACTTTTAGCAAATTTGATCATTGGTGAGATTATCGGGTAATCGTCTCTATTTAAATCAATCGAGGAAAAGTCAAGGGTCGCTATAAAATGCGGCATAGAACCAATAAATCTAGCAGTAATATTACCTGTAACTTTAGTGTTGTCAGTTTTTAACATAAGGTTTTGTAAATAAACATCTATTAAAGTTAGTTTTAAATCTGAAGATAAAATAAAAGCTGTAGGTTTTTTACTAGCTGCTTGTTTGTAACCTAAAGTATTTAACACAGAATTAAGGTCATTATGTTGCAAGTGAATTGTGCCATCAAATATACTTCGTACTGAGTTTTGGGTTACATTACCTATCAATTGAAAATTTCCTCCGGATTTTATTGTACCAGAAAAATCATTGACCACTAATACCCCTTTATCTAAATTAAATGAAAGTTTAGTATTATTTAATATCTCATCGTTACATAATATTATTTGGTCAACTAAAACATTCGTCATGATTGATTTATTATCAAAGATAAGTCTTAATCCAAAAACTGAATCACTAAATTGGTTAATATTGTTTGATGAAGTGATAAGTGATTTTACGTCTATTTTAGGAAAATATAATTTTATTATACTAGTAACATTGTCACTTCTGCTCAAATATACCCCTCCATTACCTACAAGCGAATTAGAGTCTATGGTTACATTTTCTAGCTTGAGCAGTTGCCCAGTAGGTAAGATATCAAATTTTATATTTACCTTTTCATTCTGATTAAATCTTCTAAATAAAGAATCTAAATCTGGCACTAGAATATGTAATATATCAGCTAAATTTTGTATTAAATATTCTGCTTTGCCATTTATTAGTTTAGAGTCTATATAGGTTTCTAGCAAGTGAAAATTATAATCATCATTAGAGATAGTAAGATCGAAATTTATTTGGTTGGTCTTTTTTTCAAAAAACCCAGATAAATTTCCTACATATCCTCCATCCCCTTTGAATGAAGTGCTATTAGCAATAGAGTTATTTTTAAATAAAGAGCAATTATTTAAAGTAAGAATAGGTTGGTTATTTTTATTTAGAATACTCAGATTTTTAACATTAAAATTTATATCCATTATATCATTTGTTATAAATGAACTAACTAGCCTATCATGGTTTATAATGTCAAAATCTTGTTCATCTGAATATATTGTGGCACTATATACGGTTACAGCACTAATTCTTGGTCTGAAAATTAATAGTGACCATGGGACAAAGTGAATTTCTATATTTTCTAATTCTAACTTCCCTTCCTCTTTTATGTGATCAATAATCAAATAAGGTATGGGAAATTTAATTATTTTAATTTTTTTTAGATTCTGAGGAGAAATTTTTAATTCATTAACAAGACTATTACTAGCGGAACTATAATCAACAAAGTTCACCGCAACTACTATAGTACATACTAACAACGAAATAGTAATGACAGTAAATATAATTACTTTTCTTATCATAAAATTATTATCTTCCAAGAACCAATATTACTAGGTATATATCAAAAACGTTAAAAATAAAAACTATATAATAAATATCTAACACGACGGGGGTAACAAACTAAGGGGTAAGGGGACTATTTTAACATTTTTGTAATATTTCCTCCCTCAAAACACTCGTTAAAGAGAGAAATTTTTTATACTCGTATTCCGGCAACTTTAGTGAAAAAACGGCATGTGACGGGAATACAGACTTTTTATTGCAATAGACTTCTTTCGAAACTCGCTTATGCGCAAGGGTGTGAAGGAGACGCGAAACCTCGACCCGCAGCGTACTCTAATGTACGTGAGGATTCGAGTACAGACGTCGCGTACAAATCACCAGCAGAAGTAGAGTTTCGAAAGAAGTCTAATGATAAGAACCCTGAAATCCGAGAGATATATGGTGGGCGATGACAGACTCGAACTGCCGACCGTCCCGGTGTAAACGGGATGCTCTACCAACTGAGCTAACCGCCCCTTCTTTCAATTTAACGCAGATAATGCCCTATCTCCCCAAAAAAATCAAGTTATTTCTGTAAATTATTTAGATTCTATAGCTAACCTAAAGTAAGGTCTATCTATTAGAGTATCTTAGATAGACCTTACTTTAGGTTAGCTATAGATGAACTACATGAGGTACAAGTACGTACATTCTTCGCAAGTATTTGTGATAGCTCTTCTTCAAAGCAGAAGAGTATATATTAATCTTCAAAATTACTATCTTTAATCTCTTTCCAAGCCTCGAGAATTTCTTTTAACACTTCTTTATTTGTTTCAATTTCGTGGTCATCAAAATCACTCAATGATTTTATTAAGTCCTCAAGATCTTTTAGTGTTAATTCAGATATATCCTCATCGGAATAATTTTTTTCTAAACTTATAGCAATTTCGTCAACATCATGCCAATGCATTATTTTTACCTAATTATTTCCATAGGCAATTACTATTACCATCTAACTATCCCTCTACCAATTAAATAATATATTAGTGCAGGCTTATATATAGTATATTATTAAAGGGGGTGAGATTATTATGCAACTATATCTGTAAATTAGATATATAATTGATTTGTATAGACTTGTTTTTTCGTTTAAGATGATAGTCATT
The DNA here is from genome assembly GCF_964026575.1 of Candidatus Tisiphia endosymbiont of Melanophora roralis. Classification (NCBI taxonomy): domain Bacteria; kingdom Pseudomonadati; phylum Pseudomonadota; class Alphaproteobacteria; order Rickettsiales; family Rickettsiaceae; genus Candidatus Tisiphia; species Candidatus Tisiphia endosymbiont of Melanophora roralis. The sequence goes on along the minus strand of NZ_OZ032161.1, from coordinate 1,372,281 downwards.
AGATATGATGACTTTGGAGTATGTATGGCAAAAACAGGTAAAAAAGAAAATAAGGTAAGGTTATTTAATATTAATGGTCATGTAGGTCAAGATACTCAGCAAAATATTATAGTGGCTAATTCTGACTTAAACATACCAACTAGGGAACTTAAATATAACATTCAAAATGGCAAACTAAATAAGGATAATATAATAAGTGAAATATTGTATGAAGTTAAACAAGGAGAAACGCCTATACTTAATATTCAATATAATTCAAACATGGAAAAACCTATAGTTGTTACAGATGATTTAGCAGCATTAAAAAAATCAGGTATTCAAACTTGTTTTACCTTTGGTAATTATAATGCACATAATCAAACTTTGCCATATTATAACTACTGGTCACCTCTTCTTGCACAGGTCAATCACGTGTTTTTTGCAAATGCTAACGACCGAGCTAATGCGGTAACTCACAGACATGTAGAGCAAAAAAGAACTTCTTACATTCCCTATATCCCAGTTACAAATTTAATAGAGTCGGAAATTCTAAAAAGACCTCCTAACATATTAGTGTCAGGGAAATTGCCTAATAAAGAAAGATTGACTGAGGTTATGCTTGCTACAAAAGAACTAGGCAAAAATACTAGAGTTATAGTAGCCAGCAATCCTTCATCTGTAGATGATGTGGCTAATATTATTGCGACCAAATTTGGTATCAACGACCCAAACCAACAATTAGGTATTAAGCTGGAAGTTGAGGAAATTTTAAAAGATAAAATTGGTGGGGCTAAAAAACTAGAGCATTACGTGTCACAATTATCTCAACAATTCAAGAAAGATCTTAATACAGCAGAAATAAACCCTATTGATATATATTTTGATCTATCTGATCCATTGAGACTTCAGAATATTGCCAAACAGGCTAAATATACTATAACTCAAGGAGGCTCGGTCGAAAATTTGACTAATGGTTGTATCCCATTAGCTCAAGGTCATGGGAAAAGGGCTGATATTGTTGCTGAAGTTAAACAAAGGGAAACTGTTCCTGGAATCAACAACTTAACTATTAAGGATATGCAAGAGAATTTAAATGAGTATAAACAAGAAAATGCTAAAAGAATTACTAATACCCTTCAGCAAGTAGCAGATGAAAGGGGGGTATCAACTAGACAAAATGAGGTAGAACATTTATTGCCTGAGGGTAGCAAATTAACTAAACTAGATTATTTATATGACGAAGATGATATTAGCAATGTATTAAAAGCGTCTGTAGATCAAACAAAGGTTTCTATTATTACTCATGCTTCTATAGAAGAAAAAAGTTTATTAAAGGAAACTCTTGATCAAGCTGTATATAGTGATTTAATAGCAAATAACAAGGAAGCGGTTATTATACCCCTTAATACTGGACACGAACATTGGGTTAGTTTAGCAATCACTAAAGACAAGGAGGGGGGTATAGTGTTTACCTATAATGATCCTATGGGAACAAATATAGATCCAAGAGTGGATTTAGTAAATATGATTAAAGAAGTTTGTCCTAGTGCTAAAATAGTAGATTTACACACTAAGCAACAACAAAATGGTAAAGATTGTGGAGCTTTCGTTGTGGATAATTTAATTAAAATGGCAAAAGGTGAGGCAATTCTTACCACTGAAGAATCTAAAAACATAGGAACAACATTACGCCAAGCTCATGCAAAAACAATGGACCTTGAGGAAGTCAAGCAAAAAGTTAATACCATTAGAAAATCAATAAATACCTATCCATCTCGTCCTACTACATCTCCTCCTGCTATTAGGAACAATAGCCGTCCTAGAGAAGTTTGTCCTATCAGATAGTATTAAAGTTTTGGGGTCATACCCCATCAGGATAAGAGTTAGTTAATTCTTATCACGAATTAGCTTTAATATAAGGGAAAATGCATTCTTAAAGTGCTTTTGCGAATGCATTTTAAACCTTTCTCTTGGAATCTTAGAACTATAACGTTTAATCTGTTTACGATAATGACGTTTTAAATTCAACGGAGCTACATTATGTTTTTTAAGCATTTTTTTTCATCAACTTCACTTCTTTTTTAAAAAGGAAAGTTTTTGGGCTTACTACTAATATCACACAAACCATTTTTACCTAATACTTCATAGCGTTTGTACCACTTGCGTAATGTAAAGCGTGAAATACCATAATGTTCGCATACCTTTCCTGCATGCTCTAACTGTTTATATAACTTAATCCAACTCAAACGCAACTTAATCTTAGCATCCATTACAAATGACCTTATAAGTCCCTAACTTAATTCCTATTATAATTCGATAGACCAATTCTCTAGAGCATTCTAGTATACTATATTTATACTCATAGACTGTAAAAAGTAAGTCCTTTTCCTTGACTAACTTACTTGTCCCTAGTTATTATGCAACAAATCTAATAGAATTTCCTGCTAATAAAATAGCACACTGGTATAGATAACATATATATAAAGGCAATGGATGGTAACAAATACCATGGATATATAATAAGACTTATAATGATAACAGCAAATACCATCATCGCTAATGATAAATATTCGTGTTTTATATTAATATTTTTTGTTGAAAATGTTGGTAGGCTGCTGGCAAGTAAAAAAGCAATTACAACAATATATAAATTTATCATAATAGTATGTTTACGGATATTGATACCTAAAACGCTACTTACTTCAAAATCCAAAATCATTGGCATTAGAGCAAGTAAAGCTCCACAAGGTGCAGGCACGCCTGTAAAAAAATATTCTATTTTCTTATTATGTATCTCCTGAAAAATAGCAGTATTAAACCTTGCAAGCCTTAAGGCCATGCATACCATAAACAATAATATAGAACCCCATGAAAATACTTTATATTCATATTGTTGGAAAGACCATAAATATACAAGATAAGCTGGGACTACTCCAAAATTAGCAAAATCACATAATGAATCCAGTTCAGCACCAAAAGGACTGGTAGCATTTAGCATTCTTGCTATCCTACCATCAATTCCATCTATTATAGCTGCAACTAAAGTACAATATACAGCCTTTTCCCATCTACCATCTAATCCAAATTTAATAGCACTAACACCAACCACAAGACCCAATAAAGTGATAAAATTAGGAAGCAATTTTATAAACGGGATTGGTTTTGTTATTTTAACTTTGTGTATTTTAAGCAATTTATACCTGTATACTTATATTAAAGCAGTAAGAATATTACCTTTTTTCAAACTTAAGTTCAGATGTTTTCTTGATCCTAAAATCAGCAATAATAGTTTCTCCACCAACTGAAGTCTGACCCTCAGTGACACAAAGTGCAGTTTTAAGCGGCAGATAGACATCAGCTCTACTACCAAAGCGGATGATACCATACCTATCGCCAACCCTAACCTCAGTATCTTCTTCTAAATCACATAATATTCTTCTTGCTATTAATCCTGCTATTTGAACAAACGCAATTTTATGACCACTATTTGTTTCCATTAAAACAGACTGACGTTCGTTATATATACTTGCCTTATCAAGAGAAGCATTGAAAAATTTTCCTGGATTATAATGTAGGGATAAAATCTTTCCATTAGCTGGAATACGATTTACATGAACATTAAAAATATTCAAAAAAATGCTAACTCTAATCATTTCCTGATTACCAAGACCAAGTTCTAGCGGAGGAATTGCTTCAGTTATTTTTTGCACTGTTCCGTCTGCTGGACTGACTACTAGATCGTCACTAATAGGGGTAAATCGATCCGGATTCCTAAAAAAATATATACACCAAATCGTTATAACTAATCCTACATATCCAAAACTATTATGAACAGTAGAAAGTAAAAAAGTCACAACTGCAAAGCTTACGATAAATATGTAGCCTTCACGATGAATAATCTTCGAAAAATCACTATATTGCTTCATTCTTACTCTCTAATTTTGTTACGTTATCCCATTAATAAGGGGAATTTAAAAGTTGGGGGGCTTACAATAGAAACAATCAGGCTTAGTGCTAGCCTGATTATTATATTCTAAACGGGGTATAAAGATCAACCGATGATAAATTTTGATAGAGCTTAACGCACAATTTCCCATTGACCATCTGGTCTACGACAAGCTTTCCCATAAACTTTTTCTTGCTTACCACCCACAACAGCTACCTGAGTATATTCACGGCAATACTGACCACTATCGTCTTTGAAAGCTTTGCTTGGTGTTACATACCCGTAATTACCACTATCTGGGTTACGCCACTCTACACTCTGACCACTAGGAGTAGCCTCTAATGCTTTCTGAGAACTTAGCTCTGCCAATTTCCTATCATGTTCATCCATAGTTTGACCAATTTGACCACCAATAAGTGCACCAGCTAAAACACCTATACCAGTTGCGGCAAGACGACCAGTCCCTTTACCAAATTGTGATCCTAACAGTCCGCCAGCTACACCGCCAATTAGCGTTCCACCACCTTGTTTATTCATACCAGAACAGCCGTGTAACATTGTTGCTGCTAAAATAATTGCTATAATTTTGCATGTTAAATTCATAAAAACCATATGTTTAAGAGTTACGTTATTTGACACACCCTAGTGTTAGTATATACTATACACTAATATATACTAACACTAATACATTTTATACTATAAAATCGAAAATTTTATATGACTAATTCAGAACATCAAATTTTAATCAAGTCCTCATCTTATTTGTCTTTTAGTATAGCTGTATTCATTTTATTTATTAAATCTTATGCATGGCTGGTAACTGATTCTCAATCTATTCTAGCGTCTTTAATTGATACTATGCTTGATATTTCATCATCTCTTATTAATTTGATTGCTATTCGTTTTTCACTGCAGCCACCTGATTATCACCATAGATTTGGTCATGAAAAAATCCAAGATTTAGCAATTTTTTCACAAGCAGTATTCTTTGTTGTTTCGGGTTTATTTATGGGTTTTTCTTCTTTAAGGTCTCTTATTGATGGATCAGTTCCAAGCAATATAGAATCTGGCATTAATATACTATATTTGTGCATTATCCTAACTGTTATTTTGGTGGCTTATCAAACTTATGTGATAAAAAAAACTAGTTCTGAAATAATCAAAGTAGATAAATTACATTATTTTACAGATTTACTAACAAATGTTGGCGTAATTGTTTCTATAAAATTAAGTACTCATTTTTGGTTTATAGATTCATTATTTGGCATTGGTATTGCAATATATATAATATATGCCTCTTATGCTTTATTCAGAAAAGCTTTTAAAAATCTTATTGATGAAGAAATGCCTGAAGAAGATAGAAAAAAAATTCTCTCAATAATTACTAGATTTAAAGAAGTAAAAGGTATACACGAAATGAAGACTAGATATGCTGCAAGTAAGCCGTTTATACAATGTCACATAGAAATGGACGGAGATATGTCATTGTATAGTTCTCATTATATTAGTGATAAAATTTATATTGCATTGTTATTAGAGTTTCCAGGTGCAGAAATAATTATTCACCTAGATCCATATGGTTATGAGGAAAAAGTGAATTACCGTGAAAACATCAACCAAATTTAACAATTTCTTCATGGAGGAGGCTTTAAAGCAGGCACAACTTGCTTTTAATGAAAATGAAATTCCGGTAGGTGCTATTATAGTTAATAGAATAAGTAACAAAGTTATTTCAAAGGCTCATAATATTGTTGAACAAACAAAGAATCCGCTACTCCATGCTGAAATTATCGCAATAAATCAATCTTGTCAAATTCTATCTAGTAAGAATCTATCAGACTGTGATATGTATGTTACTTTAGAACCATGTACAATGTGTGCTGCTGCAATATCTTTCGCTAGAATAGGCAGATTATTTTATGCAGCAAATGACCCAAAACAGGGAGGAGTTGAGAATGGTGGGCGTTTCTTTAATAGTAAATCTTGTTTTTACCATCCTGAAATATATAGTGGTTTTTCAGCAAAAATTTCTGAGAATTTAATGAAGGAATTTTTTAAAAAAGTCAGATCACTGGAATAGATAGGGTATACTTAAATGATTTGGAGGATTGGATTTGAAAATGAATGGTGAGCAAGCGGAGTGTACATATAGTACCATAACTGTTGAAAGTTAGTAAATACAGCTTCCCTATACGTCTATTGGCGAGGAGACCGTAGGTCGACGAAGCAATCCAGTAACATCATTTATCTATAGATTGTTTCCTAGATTGCTTCGCTTACGCTCGCTAATAGACGCTGTGGTATAGGTATTTGTAAACTTTCAACAGTTGTGGGGTGACATCCGAAGGTGCAGGGACACCCTAGGCTATTAAACCAATATCTTACATCAATATTTGAGGTCATTTAGCATCCAAAAATTTTGTGTAATGTTCCAAAATTTTAATGTATAAAGGACAATATCTGCAACTAATGGGAGTTATTAATGAAACTAGATAAAATTGAGAATATCATAGTCGCACCACTATATATTATTATATTAATTATTGCAATACCCCAATTAAGTGAGACTATTTATGCTCCTTCCCTTCCTGACTTAGCCAAAGATTTAGCAATTAGTGCTAATTTAGCAGAATACACTCTGACTATTTTTTTGCTTGGCTTGGCTGTTGGTATTTTAATATGGGGTAATTTATCTGATTGTTATGGGCGTAAACCTTGCTTACTTACAGGATTTTTGATTTATGCTTTATCGTGCTTCATTTGTTATTTCACAGATAATATTAATATATTACTGGCTGCAAGATTTATGCAAGCTTTTGGAGTTAGTGTTGGATCGGTATTAGGGCAAGCCATAGCTAGAGATGCAGTAAAACCAGAAGAGCGTGGTAAAATGTTCTCAACGATATCTATTGCCATGGCGTTTTCTCCTGCTATAGGACCAGTTATCGGTGGTTTTGTTATAAAATTTTATCATTGGTCGGCGGTATTTCTTGTTCTGATAATGATTGCAATATTTATCATGCTGTTAATATCAGTTAAACTTCCAGAAACTAACCTAAATCTTAGAACTGAACGTTTGGTTATTCCACTTTATAAAGAATGTTTTGGTAAAATGATCAAAGATCCAAGATTGCTTGGTTTAGCATTTTTAATTGGAGCAGTGAATGGTATTTTATTTGGCTATTTTACTGAAGCACCTTTTTATTTTATCTCAGGACTAAATATTTTAACTTCATCATTTGGTATGATATCATTTTTTATATGTATTCCCTTAGCTTTAGGTGGGCTTATATCCAAAAAGATGCATAAACTGCAAAGAACCTCTGATAATATTATTTTTGCAGCTATTAAGGTTATGTGTTCAGGATCTCTACTATTCTTTTTATCTAGCTATTTTAATCTAATTAATACAGATAATGTGACAGGGTCTTTAGTACAAACTTTAATATGGCTAGGTATGATTATTACTGGTATCACTATGATAGCTACAAATTGCTTAAGTCAAGCTTTGGAAAATTATGGCAAATTTGCTGGCACAGCAGCTTCGCTTTTTGGTTTTATATATTATGTAATTGCCACAAGTTTTACAGCATTAATGGGATATATGCATAACGGATCATTGACACAATTACCATTATTCATGCTGATCACTTCAATTAGTATGATGTTAGTGTTTCATATTGTTATTAATAAGCAGCAAATGGCGAAGAATAATTAATAGATTACCCATTTTTATAAATCCTCTAAGCTCCATTTAGCTCTAGGACAGAAATCGAGTCGGTTAGTAAGATTGTTTTGTAGACGTTCTAACCCAGCATAAGCGATCATAGCAGCATTATCAGTGCATAAATGTGCTGGGGGTAGTAAAAGTGCATATCCTTGGGTTGCAGCTTGATACTTAAGTATAGACCTCAAATAATCATTAGCAGCAACCCCACCGGCAAGCACGCAAGTTTTTTGTGGCAATAGCGACTTACCTATAAATTCTTCATACATTCTGAAGCTATTAAGCATTTTTACTGACAAGATTTCTCCAACCACATATTGAAAGCTGGCTGCTATATCATTAATTTCTTGATCACCTATAGGTTCTAATTTGGATATTAATATGCGTACTGCAGTCTTCAAACCTGAAAACGACATATTACAGCCAGTTTGATGAATAATGGGTTTTGGTAAAATATATTTAGACGAATCGCCAAATTTTGCTCTTCTCTCAATTTCTACGCCTCCAGGGAAAGGCAAACCCAACATTTTAGCTACTTTATCAAAACACTCTCCAACCGAATCATCTATAGTTTGTCCTAAAATTTTATATTTGCCAAGGGAGGAAGTGGCAACAAATTGACAATGTCCACCGGAAACTAATAGAAGTAAGTAAGGATATTCAGCCTTATTGGTTAATCTAGCAGTAAGTAAATGTCCTTCTAAGTGGTTAACTGCAATAAAAGGCTTCTTTAAGACACTAGCAATGGACCTAGCAAACATTGATCCAACTATTACTCCTCCTATCAAGCCAGGACCGGAAGTGGCTGCGATTCCATCTATATCAGATAACTCAAGATGGCTTTCATCTAAAACATATCTAACTGCTTTTTCTAAATTCTGCAAATGTGATCTAGCGGCAATTTCCGGTACTACCCCTTGGAATAGCTTATGCTCTTGATGTTGGGAAATAACAATATTTGACAAAATTTCTTTATCTGAGGTGACTATTGCCACGCCAGTATCATCACAACTTGACTCAATACCCAATATTTTAATTATTGTAATCTCTCCTTTAATAAATCATTCACTAGGCTAGGATTGGCCTTGCCTTCAGTTTTTTTCATTACTTGTCCTACGAAAAAGCCAAATAACTTATCCTTACCGCTTTTATAAGCAGCAACAGAATCAGGATTCTCCGACAATATTTCGTCAATTATAGCAGATAGTATACCACTATCTGACATTTGCACTAAGCCCTTTTCTTTAATAATTTTTTCCGGTTGCTCACCAGTTTCAAACATAGTTTCGAAAACTACTTTGGCAATTTTTCCCGAAATCACCCCATCTTCTATTAGCTTGACCATTTGGGCAAGCATTTTCGGGGTAATTTTACACTCATTTAAGCTAATGGAATTTTTATTAAGCTGACCAAATAACTCACTAATAATCCAATTAGCAAGTATCTTAGGACTGCATAAGGTCACTGCTGCTTCGAAATAATATGCTACCTGTTCATCAGCCGCAAGAACCTCAGCGTCATATGTGTTTAAACTATATTCTGCAATATATCTTTTAATTTTTGCATCCGGAAGTTCCGGTAGCTCCCGAGCTAATTGCTCTATCAGCTCCTCAGATAAGACTATTGGTAATAGATCTGGATCAGGAAAATATCTATAGTCATGAGATTCTTCTTTTAAACGCATTGTCCTAGTTTCACCAATATCAGCATCAAATAATCTAGTCTCCTGTATTATTGTCTGACCATTTTCGATTAAATTCACTTGCCTATTTGCTTCAAACTCTATTGCTCGCATAATATTACGAATCGAATTTATGTTTTTGATCTCACACCTTGTTCCGAGTGGATTCCCAAGAAGCCTTACTGAAACATTAGCATCGCAACGTAACGAGCCCTTTTCCATGTCACCATCACAACTTCCTATATATCTCAACAAAGTCCTGAGTTTACGAATAAATTCAGCCGTTTCCTCCGGTGAGCTAAGGTCTGGTTCAGTAACAATTTCCATTAATCCTACACCAGCCCGGTTTAAATCAATGAAGCTATAATACGGAGATTGATCATGGATAGATTTGCCCGCATCTTGTTCTAAATGCAAACGATTAATTCTAATTTTCTTGGTTGCTCCCTGCTGAGTTACTATGTCTAAATAACCATCTTGGACAATTGGATTATAGAATTGCGAGATTTGATACCCTTGAGGTAGGTCAGGGTAAAAGTAATTCTTACGATCAAATCTTGAATTAAGATTAATTTTTGCCTTAAGTCCGAGACCGGTCTTAATTGCTTGATGGACACAATATTCATTTAATACTGGTAACATTCCAGGCATTGCTGCATCAATCAACGATACTTGTGAATTGGGAGGAGCAGCAAATTCGGCAGAACTAGCAGAGAAAAGCTTGGATTTTGAAGAAATTTGAGCATGTATCTCCACACCTATAACATATTCCCATTTACCTGTATTACCAATAATATAAGCCATTTAAAATCTCTTTAGTTTACTATTAAAATGTGAAAAATTCTTAAGATTAAATCTTTATCATATTTTCAATAAAAATTGTAGTTTTTTATAAATCTTTATTTTCTACATCTTTTTTCATGAGGTGATCCTGATATTACTTGCAAATTTTTTATATTAATGTAGATTCTTTAATATTGGTGTATAAGCGTTTGAATAACTATAATTTTATGTCAAGCGTGGTTCTGAAATTGTCCACTACGGCAAGCCATTTTAGAAATTAAAAATTATAATTTAGTTAAGTTGTAATGAGCAAAGAAGAGCTAATTAATTTTGAAGGCGTTGTCCTTGAGCTTTTGCCTAACGCAACTTTTAGAGTGAAGTTGGAAAATGGTCATTTTATTATCGCCCATACTTCTGGTAGGATGCGTAAGAATCGTATTAGGATACTTGTCGGAGATAAAATCACAGTGGAAATGACGCCTTATGATCTAACAAAAGGTCGTGTTATCCACCGTCATTAGAGTCTTTCATATTTTATGTCAAATATAGAATCCACTTTTTTAGAACAGCAGAATATACCTATAGTTCTAGCCTCACAATCACCTGCAAGACTTGAATTACTAAAAAGAATAAAGGTATTTCCTGCACAAATTATTCCTGCTAATATAAATGAAACAGAGTACTTACGAGAGTTACCAAACCAATTGGTAACAAGATTAGCACAGGAAAAAGCCGAGGTTGTTGCCAAAAAAATAAGTGGTGAAGCTATAATTATAGCAGCTGATACTGTTGTGGTTCACGGTAGAAAAATACTACCCAAGGCTTTAACAAGTGAAGATGTTAGATATTGCCTTAATATTTTATCTGGAAAGCGTCATAGGGTTTATACAGGTATCTGTATAATAAAAAAGACTCTCGAACAAGTGCTACTGCGACAAAAATTAGTGCAAACCATAGTCAAGTTTAAAAGATTGAGCCAGCAAGAGATAGAATTTTACTGCAGCCTAGATGAAGGAATCAATAAAGCAGGCGGCTGCGGAATTCATGGATATGCCGAAGCCTTTGTTCCTAGCATATATGGATCTTACTCAAATATTATGGGATTACCACTACTGGAAACCATGCATATGCTTACTTCTTTAGGTTTTAAAAATATACCTCTTAAATAACCTGAGCATCCGTAATAGAAGTCAATAAAAAAATAGTAACTTAACATAAATTTTCATTCCAAGAAGAATTATTTTTTACAATAGAGTGCATAAAAGCTAGTAATTTACGCATAACAGCAACAAGAGCAACTTTTGCTGGTTTATGTTTAGCAATTAAGTGGTCATAAAAATTGCGTAAGCACTTATTACATCGTAAGGCAGCTACTGCAGCCATATTAGATTACCTCTACCTGCAAAAATACTTCTTCTACCTTTATAACTACCGCTTTCTCTAGCAAAAGGAGCAAGACCTACTAAAGATGTTAACTGCCTAAAAGTAATATTGCTAAGCTCCAAGGCTTCACGTATTACAGTGCTAGCAAGAGTAATGCCAACTGCTGGAATAGAAGTAAGACGATCAATTTTATCCTTTATTTCTTGAGCTTGAGAAATTAATTCTTTAATACTGTCATCAATCTCTTGTAATTGTTCTGTTAAACTAGCAATATGCTGGTTCAAAGATAAAATGACGACCGCATTAAACTCAGTATCCTGCCTAGCAATTTCTTGATTCTTAAATACTAATAATTGTTCTCTTCTTTTTAATAAAGCATGTAACTGTTGTTGACTATTACTATCATAAGTAACATTCACTGGTAAAGCAAAGCACGTTGCATAATCATGCAACAATTTACTATCGATATTATCAGTTTTAGCAAGCCATCCTTTAGCTTTAGCATAACTACGCACTTTATTAGGGTGTACTGTAGCAAAAGGCAATTTATTTTTAAAAATTCTCTTAAATTATGTTCATATCCACCAGTAGGTTCAAAGACAACAATTAACTCAGATAAGACAGGATAGTATTTATTAATAGTGCTAAGTATAGTAGTAAAGCCATGTTGATCATTGGTAACTTCAAAAGCCTTGTTGGTAGCTGGCATATAGATACTTAAAGTTTTTTTACTAACGTCCACACCAATATAAGTTGTTGTCATATAGAGCCTCATGATTTATATTAATAATAGGATACGCTACATACTCATACGCAAGGTTTAAACCTTATGACATCCGTTCGTAGTCTTTCTCCAAACAGGATGGGTCTTTGCTGAGGTACGAAGTCTTTAAAATTCAAAGCTTCAATTCGAGATACAGTTTACCCATCCTACCACTATATATAACTGATCACGTTATATTTATCATGGCTTTTTTATTGTATGAATTCGATATAAGAATTATTAACTCTTATATCTGAATTCAGGTTAAGATTATATAGTGTTCTTATTGTTTGGAGGTAATTCTACTTACAAAATTACCTCTTTTCGTATTTTAGGATCAGGGCAATTTAAAAATCGTAGCTAATAATTGATATAACATACATTTAGCCACTATCGATGTTATTCCTACGTAGGTGGGAAGGCTTTATTGCGTGGATCAAAAACACCAACGTTAATATGGTACTTACAGAACCAAAAACGATCTCACCCCTACCTACGCAGGGGTAACATCCACAACTGTTGAAAGTTAAAAATCGTCGTCGCGAGGCGTCGATACGCCGTGGCGATCTCATGAAGTAAGCTCTTCTTCACAAGATTGCCACATCGTCGCTTACAGCGACTCCTCGCAATGACGGTTTTTTAACTTTCAACAGTTATGGGGTGACACCGGGCTATTAAAGCGATGAGTCACATCGAATTGAGGTTAAATTACCCCAGTTTTAGGCATCTACGTCACCGTTAACTGTCACACCTATTAAAGATGCATCTTCATGATTGTTTATGTCTAGTTCTACTAATGCTAATTCAGCTAATGCTAATGCTTCATGGCCCAAATGGCTTACTCCACCAAAAAACTTCTTGATAACCCATCCAACAGTACCTCCAACAGCACCTATAGTAGTTACAGCAAAAGATATCAGACCTAAGATTTCTCCTATTGACATTGTGCTACTAGCAGGATTATTAGGATTTGATTCCTTAGGAGTATGCTTTTCTGTAGTAGAATCAGCAACTACACCAGCAGCAATTGGTTCTGATTTCTCAGTAAGATTTTTCTTAGGAGTAGTAAGTTCTTCCTTAAGAGTAGTAGTTTTTTGAGGATTAGACCATACTGTAGCAGAATCAGTAGTAGGATTTCCAGCAGAGGAAGCAGTAGACTTTGTCGTAGTAGTACTAGACCCATCCGTAGTAGGAACAGTAGTCTCTTGCTCAGTAGTAGTCGAACCTTCAGTAGAGGAAGTAGTAACCCTCTTTGTAGTAGTACTAGACTTCTCCATAATAGGAGTAGTAGTCTCTTGCTCAGTAATATCTTCAGTGGAGGAAGCAATAGACTCATCCGTAGTAGAAGCAGTAGACTTCACGGTAGTAACAGCAGACTCTGTCGTAGTAGTAGACCCCTCAGGAATAGCAGTAGTAAGCTCTTCCTCAATAGTAGTAGTGTCTTGCTTAGTAGTACTAAACTCCTTCGTAGCAGGAACAGTAGACTTCACGGTAGTAACAGCAGACTCTGTCGTAGTAGTAGACTCCTCAGGAGTAGCAGTAGTAAGCTCTTCCTCAATAGTAGTAGTCTCTTGCTCAGTAATATCTTCAGTGGAGGAAGCAATAGACTCATCCGTAGTAGAAGCAGTAGACTTCACGGTAGTAACAGCAGACTCTGTCGTAGTAGTAGACTCCTCAGGAGTAGCAGCAGTAAGCTCTTCCTCAATAGTAGTAGTGTCTTGCTCAGTAGTACTAAACTCGTCCGTAGTAGGAACAGTAGACTTCTCTGTAGTAGAAGCAATAGACTTTTCCTTAGGAAGAGGCTTATTAGTAGTACGAATATCACGCTTCTCTCGCTTGCCAGTATGGGATATATCTTTGGAAGACTCCTCCTCAGTAGTACTAGACTCCATTGTAGAGGTGTGGGACTCTTTATTAATGTGTTTATTGCGTTCTAGTACCTTTAAGATTTTTTTGGATGTCTTACCTTTTATACCTATGTTTTTCATTAGGCCTACTTCAATAATCTTAGTATCTGTAAGTTCTGGTATAAGATCATTTACCCCTTTATCACTTATCTTGTTACTTGCTAGATTTACTGCTTTAACCTTAGTATTGCCTTTTTTAAGTGATTTTATAAGATCTATTGCTCTTTCATCACCTATTTTATTATGTGCTAGATTTAATGTAGTAACTTCAGTACCTGTAAGCATTGTTCCAAAGTCTATTGCTCCTGTAGTTCCTATCTTATTATGCACTAGACTTAATACTTTAACCTTACTCCCTTTAAGAATTTTTCCAATCTCTTGTGCTTTTTGGGGATCAACCCCAACATCCCATAGATATAATTCAGTAATATTACTATTTTCGAGTTGTTGTTTGAGCATTTCTGTATTTAGATCATAGCTGAAAGTTAACTTACTACCATTACCATGTAGTATAATATTACCATCAGCATTATGTAGTATAAGACCATCACCTACTGCACGTTTTCCCCTAATAAGAGATTGGTCATCATTATGTTTTGTAGAGCCTTTTGATTTGTTATGGTTTTGGCTAGTTGAAGTAGTTGCAGGAGTAGTATCAAAAAGAACAGGTGGCTTACTCATCTCTGTAGAACTTTTTACCGTACTTGATAAGCTATTTTGATTATCTGTCGAGATAGCTTTCTTGGACGAAACGGTAATATTAGGAGAAATGGCAGAAAGGGCGGTAAGAGCAGTCAAAAAAGCTTGTGCAGTAGGAGTATGTGCTTTACCTCCATCAATAGGCTCTATAATATTCTGCCTTGAAAGATTAGGTTCATAATCCAATATGGCAGGAATATTAGGTAAGTCATCTGTGTTTAGTCTATTATTTCCTTGTATGTTGTTCCCATTACTCAGCTTTTTACTTAATAATTGTACTTCAAAATCTTGTGTTTTTAGAAACTCCCCTTGACTCTTCCGATGCTGATTAACCCAATCTCCATTATTAATACGTCCCATATTTTTTCTCTCCAGTTATATTACAGATTATTAAAAATTTATTTACTATAGGATAGTATTAGAATAATATTTGTTAACTAATGTCAAGCAAATAATAACAATACTTTAATATTTAAGAACTTTTTTGTAAAATAACTTAGTCTAGATAGCATTAATGTAACCTGAGTCTGATGTAAGACATCGGTTTAATAGCCTCGATGTCACCCCTAATAGAGATAATACTGATAACTTGTTACATCGAACTTAGGTTAAATTACCTTATATTCAATAACAAATTTTTGCTCTTGAATAAACTCATGATTAGCTATATCTTGAATATATCTACCAATAATATAACTCTTTTTATTATAGTTATTCAATAGCCTAGTCATGATTCTCTATTTTTTTTGATAATACTTCATCAAGTTCTTGCATAAGATCTTCAGGGAGTTGTTTTACTTTATTGGGAGATTCTTGAGATTGTGATTTTTCTAACACATTTGTAGTATCAATAATCTTTGATTTTTTAGGTAATTTAATGGATTCCAAACTATCTTGTGGTAAAGTTCTTATAAGATTTTTACTTAAATTATCTAGATACGATGTAGTCACAGATTCCTTAAGCCATTTTGGATATTTATCAATAGTAGTATTTTGTATAACGTCTTTTAGGGTTTCTGCTTGTAAGTAACTGTCAGAAAAGAAAATTGTTAGGACTAGGAAGATACATAAACAAATAATCATACCTCTAAACATGCCTGCGGCTAAGCCTATAGATCTGTCAATGACCCCACCACTTATAATAGAGATCATCAAATTATAATAGAGATCATCAAAAGAAATTTACGGGTTACAAAAGAGCATATGATTAGAGAGATAATATAGGAAATAATCCCAGAGGTGACTACCAATGCAATGTGGTTATTAAAATATCGAGTAATAATGGAAATAGTATATGGAGATAGGTAATAGGCAAAAAGAATTGAGACTATAAAGCCAAGTAAGCTAATAGTAAGCTTTATTATTCCTCCATATGCTCCGAGCATCGATGAAGTAGTAATAATTGCCAGTATTATTATGTCAAACCAAGTAAACATTAGACTTTTTCAAAAATTACTTTAAGTTTAGAACAGGAGTTGAGTATATTTACCATCATGTTCAAAATTTTTATTAGACCTCTCAGATGAAATTTCAAAAGAGGTCTATTGAATAGCCGTAATTTAACATTATATGTATCTAAAAGCTAGTATGTTAATAAATTTTAAAATACAATAAACATTATGAGTGTAAACGATAAGATTTTTGATAATTTATCTGGTAAGGTTCTGATCGCTACTCCTTACATGCTTGAGGGTATATTTAATAAATCACTTATTTATATGCTGTCTCATACAGCAGAAGGAGCAATGGGTTTAATTTTCAATAATTCAGTGAATCATATAGAGATAAAATCGTTTTTTAAAATATCTGATGATCAAATAGATAGTAACATTATGATGCCTATATATCTAGGAGGACCAGTTGAGCATGAACGCGGATTCTTCCTACATTCTGATGATTATAACGAAAATCTACTATTGAAGTTTCAGAATCATTTAGCAGTTAGCTCTAATCCTAAAATCCCTCATGATATTGCTTCTGGTCATGGCCCTAAAAATAGTTTATTTATTATTGGATACACTGCTTGGAAAGCAGGGCAGCTTGAAACAGAGATTAAGGAGAATTTGTGGATAATAACAAAGTGTGATAAAGAATTTATTTTTTCTGATCATCCAGAGAATAAGTGGCACAATGCTTTACACAATCTCGGTATCAAAGAATCCCACTTTACTTCACGAATGGCTAATGCTTAACATCAGATCATAAACTTGAGAATTAATTCTTCAAGTTATTATAGTAGTTTATGGAGGGAATCTTGACTTGGGTTGTTTTTTGTACAGTGATTGCAGGTTTACTAATCTACGATCTTGGTTTTGCAAACCAAGAAAATAAAGTGATGAGCTTCCGCCAAACTATTTATTTTAGCCTTTTTTATTTAATTATAGCATGCCTCTTCGGTATTTTCATTTTTTTTGATATGGGAGGAGAAAAAGCCCGGGAATACTACACTTGCTTTTTTATAGAGAAAGCTATGTCATTGGATAATATTTTTATTATATTGATGGTTTTTCAGTTTTTCTCTATTCCTTTAATATATCAGCATCGGATATTATTCTTAGGAATTCTAGGTGTCATTGTTTTTAGAGCCATAATTATATATCTAGGTGTCATTGTTATCTCGAAATTCTCTTGGTTATTATATATTTTTGCAGCTATTCTTATAGTTACAGGCATCAAAACTTTTTATATAGCAAAAAAAAGTTTTAAAGTAGAGGAATCGTATATTTATAGAATTCTACAAAAATACTTTAATCTTACTCCTAAAATTTCCGGTTACAAATTTTTTATTAAAACTAACAATAGGTTAAGTATTACGCCTCTTCTTGCATCATTAATAATTATAGAAATCATGGATATTGTCTTTGCCATTGATAGTATACCAGCAATATTTGCTATCACTAAGGATCCTTACATAATTTATACTTCTAATATTTTTGCCATATTAGGTTTACGTGCCTTATTCTTATGTTTAGCTAATATTGTTGAGCAATTTAGTTATATAAAATATTCGCTAGCATTAATATTAATATTTATTGGCATAAAAATATTCGCTGAACATTTTATTGAGATTCCATCTTACGCTGCACTGGCTATGACTATTACTCTTCTGTTGCTTGGTATTATTGCTTCTATTATCAGGAAAAGGAGTGTATACTAAACTGTAAACTATTAGTAATATTTCAATTTAAGAACTAAAGAAATTTTACACTGGCATAAAATATTTTTTTGTGCTAGAAGTTTGGAATTATTGTATCGTCTTATTCAAAGCTTACTTATGTATAGATTATGTTTATTCCATACAAGTCATTATAAGTGGCTAGAGTTTAAGTGTTTTACTAAATTTAATTTATGTTATGAGGTTCTAATTATGAGTGAAAATATAAATATTACACAAAATGTTGTTGAGCAAGATATTGTCGAACAGGAGGTTATTGAAATCGTCGCTAACACATTAAAAGTAAAGAAGGATTTAATCACTCCTGAATCTAGATTTGTTGAGGATCTTAAATCAGATAGTTTAGATACAGTTGAATTAATGATGGCAATAGAAGCAAAGTATAAATGTGATATACCAGATGAAGATGCAAGTAAAATTTTAACTGTCTCTGATGTTGTACAGTACATAATAAAAAAATAACTAATTAATAAATAATCATGTCGACTAGAAGAGTTGTTATAACCGGTATTGGGCTTATCACACCACTAGGAATTGGTGTAAAGACCTCTTGGGAAGGTATTATAAAGGGTCGCAGTGGCATCAAGTCAATCACAAAATTTGATACTTCTAACCTTGCCTGTAAAATAGCGGGTACAGTGGATCACTTAACAGATAATGGCTTTAACCCGGAAAAATTTATTGATCCTCGCAATGTCCATAAGATGGATTTATTCATTCAATATGGTATAGGAGCAGCTACTGAGGCAATCGAGGATAGTGGGTGGAAAGTAAAAGATGCATTATCTGGAGATAGGACCGGCTTAATACTTGGTTCAGGAATAGGTGGACTTGGGATGATCGAAGAAACATCCGTAAAGTTTCATAAAGAAAATAATGGCAAAGTTAGTCCATTTTTTATCCCATCCTCATTAATTAATCTCCTTTCAGGTCATGTTTCCATTAAATACGGATTTACCGGACCAAATCAGGCTGTCGTTACAGCTTGTTCTACTGGCTCTCATGCTATAGGGGATGCTATGCGTATGATTCAATACGGTAATGTAGATGTTATGGTTGCTGGTGGGGCTGAAGCACCGGTTACTCCGGTTGGAGTGGCTGGATTCGTTGCCGCAAGGGCATTATCTACTAAATATAATTCTACGCCTGAAATTGCATCAAGACCATGGGATCAAGATCGTGATGGATTTGTAATGGGAGAAGGAGCAGGTGTTGTAGTACTTGAAGAATATGAGCATGCTTGTGCTAGAAACGCTAAGATTTATGCTGAAATTATTGGATATGGTTCTACTGGCGATGCTTATCATATGACCTCACCTCATCCCGATGGAAGAGGTGCTTATAGATCTATGTCTGATGCTCTTAAAGATGCAAAAATTGATGCAAGTCTTATTGATTATATCAATGCCCACGGCACTTCTACACAAGTTGGTGATGCTATAGAGTTAACGGCTGTTCAAAAATTATTTTTGGATGCTAACCCAAATGTTCTTATGTCGTCAACCAAATCATCTATTGGTCATTTGCTTGGAGCAGCTGGCAGCGTGGAATTAATATATTCAATTCTTGCTATGCGAGACCAAGTTGCTCCACCAACTCTCAATTTGCATAAACCGATAGCAGAAGCAAAAATAGATTTAGTTGCTTTAGAAGCTAGAAATACAAAAATTAATTACGTGCTTTCTAATTCATTCGGATTTGGAGGAACTAATGCAAGCTTAATTATTAAGAAAGTATAGGATTTACTTTTGGTTTGTATCATTTTCAAAAGTTGGAGTAGGAAGTTACCCCAATTAGGGATAATAATTAGTTAATTCTTACCCCTAATTGGCTTTAATATAAGGAAAAATGCATTTTTAAAGCGGCTAACACGAATGCATTTTAAACCTATTCTAAAGCTAAAAACATGATTTTAAAAGATTAAAATCATGTTTTTAGCAAAATATTAATTTAACAATCAGATGCAGAGCTGTCTCAAATCTGATTGTTTCGATAATTTCACCGAATTTGGAATAAGAATTGGTCAATTCTTATCCCAAATTCGCGTGTCTTGTACTTTTCTGCAATTTTTAAATCGCCACGGGGGTTATACGTAAGGTAAGTAATATAGCTGAACAAGACCACCGCTTTATCAAGAAACGAACTAAGCCAATGCTTGGTTTTAAGAGTTTTCGCTCTGCTGCTATTACCACATATTACCCTACATTTTTTATATAACCACTATTAAAATGGCTGCTGATTGTCTATTAGCGAGGAGTCGCGAAAAAGTGGCGACGCGGCAATCCAAGATACGCGAAGCGTTCTCTAAAAAAACAGCTTCGCTGTTTACCTAGATCGCCACAACTTCTAAAGAGCCTTGCTATGACGATTATAGAAAAATGTAGTGTACCATGCTATTACCATTACTGGTATAGAAAATATTCATATGATTCAAAAAAGACAAATTACTGGAGCTAATAATAATTTTTCTACTTTTGAGAATTTTGTTATGCTCATGGCATCATAATGTCCAAAATCTAAGGTTTTACAATTTTCGTTAGAACACGATTTACAAATGCGACAAAACCTTATATCTGCTCCACATCGTTAGGAGTAGAGGTTTCTTGTTGATCAGAACTTTTTTCAAGGGGGTCAATAGTATCTTGCTTATTGTTCCTTGAGTAATCTTGTGCTTCAGATTCTGACCTTGCAACAATTACCGTTATATTTGTACTAAGCTCAGCGTGCAACCTAACCTCTACCATGAATACACCTGTTGACTTTATCGGTTTCTCAAGAATTATACTTAAATGTGATATTAAGTGCAAAGAAGCCTTAGACAAACTTTCAGCAATTTCTTTATTATTCACTGAACCAAACAACCGACCATCATCAGCAGACTGCTTAATAAATATTAATTCCTTACCACTTATAACATTATTAATAGCTTCTGCCTCAGATTTTATTTTTAGCTCCTTCGTTTCAAGATCATGTTTTTGGGCTTCTATGAACTGTTTATTAGGTTCTGTTGCCCTAATTGCTAATTTTTTGGGGATAAGATAATTACGAGCAAACCCCTTTTTTACCTTAAGAATCTCTGCAATCTTTCCAAGTTTTCTTACAGGTTTAATCAAAATAACTTCCATCTTATTCCTCTGCTCAAATTTGAAATACAAAAGGCAACAACGCTAGGATTCTAGCAATTTTTATAGCATTCTTCAGTTTTCTTTGCTTTTTGGCACATACATTGGTAATCCTACTAGGCAACATTCTCCCACCTTCTGATACAAATTTTATTAACAAATCAGGGTTCTTGTAATCAATTACTGGAGCATTTGGAATAGAAAGAGGACATCCCTTACGTTTTCTAAAAAACACTCTTTTATTATTTCTATCAGCCATTCTAGTCATTGACTGAGAGTCAACAGCATCATTCTCAAACATTTTAATCTTTTCCAATTTTATTACTATTTAGTCTTTATTAATTGTTACATCAACTATTTCTTCATGATCTGAACCTTTACTTCTTAGAATCGGCGAAGGTTCAGCACTTATTGAATCAACATTGATATTAACAAACCTAATAATATTTTCACTTAGCTTCATTTTCCTTTCCAGTTCATTTATTACCGAAAAATCAGTTTTAAGCCCCATAAAAACATAATGTCCTTTTTTATTATTACCAATTTTATAGGCTAAACTTCTTAAACCCCAATATTCAGTTTTAATAACTTCACCGTTACTATCTTTAACAATTTTAGTAAAGTCATCGGTAATTTTATCTACATCAGCAGACGAAATATCTTGGCGTATGATAAAAACTGATTCGTAAAAAGCCATATATAAGAATCTCCAGCTACAAAATAAAGCCATTTATAACAATAAAAAACATTTAATTCAAGTGTTATCTTTATTATAGAGCATAATTAATAAATCACTAATACCTTTTGATTGCAAAAATATAACCGTTTTACACGGATTGTAAATAAATAATTAAATTAGTAGACTTATATTAATAAATTTAGTAGAAATTTATTAATTAATTCGATAATATTGCACTTTAAAAAGTCAAATTAATATCATTACAATAAATTCATAATAATGTAACATTAGACTCTTGCATAACTGAATTATACTCTTTTTACTTTAAAAATTGACTCAGCAAAAACTTTGAGGATTCGCGTACTTCACATTACTTACATGTACGTTTAGCATGCTTATACCTTGTTTTATGCTCCAATCCCTCAATCATTTGGGTATACAAAGAAGAATTTAGTCATGCCTAAAGTCTTCATTTAATTAGTATTTAAAATGTTCGATAAATTACCACCTAGAATTCTTATTATAGAATCAACTAAAAGCATTAACGTTTCTTTATCTAATGTCATAGAGAGAGCATGGTTTAATCTTGTTAAGGCTAACACAATAGAAAAAGCTATAGCCTACTCTATTGCAAATCACCCTGATATAATTATTGTTGATTCAATGGTACAAGATAAAGTTGCTACAGAAATAGCAACTAAACTAAGAGAAATTAATGGTTTAGAGAAAGTACCAATAATTTTTTTGCTACATTCCGGAGAATCTCCGTCTAATTATACTTTGGAAGATAATAACTTTGTTGTTTCTCTTACTAAACCATTCACTTCAGATCAGCTAATGATTTCAATAAGATCATTACTCCGACGATCTAATTTAATTCTACAAGATAAAGTTATAAAATATAAGGAAGTAAGTATGGATCTTACTACCTATAAAGTAACTAATAAAGGCAGGATAATTCGTTTAGGACCAACAGAATTTAAGATTTTACAACTTTTTATCAAAGCACCTAAAGTAATATTTTCCCGTCAAGATATTGTAGACAAAGTGTGGGGCAGAGATACAGCTATTGACCTACGTACTATTGATGTACATATAAATAGAATAAGAACATCTCTAAAAAATAAAGAATCTGAGGTATTTATAAAAACGATCCGTGCTATAGGATATTGCCTTGATTTGCCAAATTCTTAGAATTAAAGTAAAAAATTATCTATTTAACCTGAATTCGATATAAGAATTATTAATTCTTATATCGAATTCATACAATAGAAAAGCCATGATAAATATAACGTGATCAGTTATATATAGTGGTAGGATGGGTAAACTGTATCTCGAATTGAAGCTTTGAATTTTAAAGACTTCGTACCTGAGCAAAGACCCATCCTGTTTGGATAAAGACTACAAACGGATGTCATAAGGTTTAAACCTTGCGTATGAGTATGTAGCGTATCCTATTATTAATATAAATCATGAGGCTCTATATGGCAACAACTTATATTGGTGTGGACGTTAGTAAAAAAACTTTAAGTATCTATATACCAGCTACCAACAAGGCTTTACTACTATGCTTAGCACCATTAATAAACACTATACTGCCTTATCTGAGTTAATTGTTGTCTTTGAACCTACTGGTGGATATGAACATAATTTAAGAGAATTTTTAAAAATAAATAAATTGCCTTTTGCTACAGTACACCCTAATAAAGTGCGTAGTTATGCTAAAGCTAAAGGATGGCTTGCTAAAACTGATAATATCGATAGTAAATTGTTGCATGATTATGCAACGTGCTTTGCTTTACCAGTGAATGTTACTTATGATAGTAATAGCCAACAACAGTTACATGCTTTATTAAAAAGAAGAGAACAATTATTAGTATTTAAGAATCAAGAAATTGCTAGGCAGGATACTGAGTTTAATGCGGTCGTCATTTTATCTCCCGACTTCCGCATTTTTTAATAAGGCATAAGCTTAGAAGGCTCATAGTGCTGGGATTTTTAAAATTTAGGCACAACATTATTTTGTTATTTTAAATATATTGCAGCATGGTCTGAACGTTTGATGTTAAAGGTTTTATAGATTTTTCTAGCTTCGTTTTTTATTGCACTTGGTAGTCTATAAAGATCACCAGTCTTTGTATGTCTTAAGATTGAAGCCTGTACTGATATTAATAATTCAACGATGTTAGTTACACTGATCTTTTGGGTCAGAGCAACCTTGTATTCTATAGTTTTAAGCACTGCAAAACTCATATAACACACAGCTATGTGTGCTTCTATCCTTTGTTTAGTCCAGTGAAAAATTGGACGCATTTGTAAATTATGTTTATTGATTCTAAATTGCTCTTCAATTACCCATAATCTAGCATATTTTGCTATTGCTTCATGTGGAGTTATAGTTTGGTCATTGGTGATTACCCCATGTATGCCATCCCATAATCCATCTTCTGTTATTTTCTTTGGGTCAATATAGCTCTTGCCATTTTCACTAGAAGTATATTTTTTTACTCCACTATTAGATATAAGTTTTTTGGTATTACCAAACTCACCGATAGTTTTGTTAATTTTATCTAAAATTTTTTGTCGCTCCTGTGCATCATTAATAGCCCTTTTAGATTTATAACTGGTAATTAAACGCTTACCTTCATGTTCTAAATCGGCAATCCAGGTAAGATCATTGCCTATAACAGTTGGCTTATAGTTTTCCCCTGATAATATTTGTTGCTTCTTTTCTTTCGTGAGTGTTTTAAGCTTTGCTGCCACAATATAACGATAACCACCTTCATCGAGAGCTTGCAAGTTAGCTTTACTAAACATTGCCCGGTCAGCAATAAAACAGACATCTTTAACCTTAAGATAAGCTTGCCAACTGTTAATTGATTTAATTAAGGTGCTAACTTCTGCAGTGTTGCCACTAAATAATTCGTACCCCAGTGGCAGTCCATCCTCATTAGTTGCTAGGGCAAGAACTAATTGCGTAGTATTAAAGCGATGATCTTTACTATAGCCAAAGGCTCTTAGCTCATCTATTTCTACTGATTCAAAGTATAGTGTAGTGACATCAAAAAATACTAGGCTAATCTCTTTATTAGGAATCAGGGTTAGGGTGTTTTTAAAGCATAATTCTTTAATTTTAGGTATTTGCTCATGTAATTTGTCCATCATCCGATAAGTAGCATCTAGATCATGATGCTTGTCAAATTGATCGCTTAAATACTCAACTATCCCTTTTTTACTATCTGGTCTTACCATGCGGGCTAATACTAAATCCTTCAGCATCCCAGCATCACGTTTCCTTGCTAGTAACTGGTTAAAATGCAGCTGATCATAAACATGCCCACCTATTTGATGCACCCCTTCCACAACTCGCTTGACTTCTACAACCTCATTTAGTTTTACTTCATTAACAGGTAAAATATCTTTTAACTGTTTGTTAGTTGGACGACCTCTTTTAACCTCGTTAGTATCATCAGTAAACAAATTCCCCTGCCCAGTTGCAGCTTCTCTCTCAGCTTTAATCTTGGCAATCAAATCCTGTGCTAAAGCGACTAATTTAGCTTCTTCTACTTCATCTACGAAGACTCCTAAATGACGTACTATACGCTGTTTGACGTTACCTTTACTATCACGATAACCTTCTACTATTTGGATAGATTGCCTTGGACTATTAGGACTTTTTTTACGACGTATGTACATATTAGGGCTATAAAATATGGGGCTATATTCAATTAATTAAATAATAAACAACATCGCAGTTAAAGTCAATAATAAAATATCTACTAGGCACAATAGAACGAGAGTACCACTTCACCTCCTTACTAATGCCACTTATAACAACTAATATCAAAAAATCTGCGGAAGTCAGGAAGAAATTGCTAGGCAGGATACTGAGTTTAATGCGGTCGTCATTTTATCTTTGAACCAGCATATTGCTAGTTTAACAGAACAATTACAAGAGATTGATGACAGTATTAAAGAATTAATTTCTCAAGCTCAAGAAATAAAGGATAAAATTGATTGGCTTACTTCTATTCCAGCAGTTGGCATTACTCTTGCTAGCACTGTAATATGTGAAGCACCGGAGCTTGGCAATATTACTTTTAGGCAGTTAACATCTTTAGTAGGTCTTGCTCCTTTTGCTAGAGAAAGCGGTAGTTATAAAGGTAGAAGAAGTATTTTTGCAGGTAGAGGTAATCTTCGAAGAGTTCTTTATATGGCTGCAGTAGCTGCCTTACGATGTAATAAGCACCTACGCAATTTTTATGACCACTTAATTGCTAAACATAAACCAGCAAAAGTTGCTCTTGTTGCTGTTATGCGCAAATTACTAGCTTTTATGTACTCTATTGTCAAAAATAATTCTTCTTGGAATGAAAATTTATGTTAAGTTACTATTTTTTTATTGACTTCCATTACGGATGCTCAGGTAATCTTACAGCATTCATTGAAATCGAGTCTTGGTAGCCGTGGGAAAGGGGCATCACCATCTTTGTAACCAATATTACATATGAAATTTACTTGATAAGTTGAATTGCTAAAGAAAGTACTATTTATAGCGTTTTTATTAAACCCCGACATAGGACCACAAGCTAATCCCTTACTTCTCGCAACAATCATCAAGTAAGCTGCTTGTAATGATGAGTTGCGAATTGCGGTATCTAGGGCAATCTGCTCAAAAGAAGCAAAATAATCTTTTATACTTGCATCATGAGGAAATAACTTGGGCATTAATTCATAAAACTTAGTATCAAAAGCAAAAATGGCTGTAACAGGTGCTGACTTAACTTTTTCAACGTTACTTGGAACTAAGCATCTGTACAATTTATCTTTTTCAGCTGAACTCTGAACAAAAACAATTCTCAAAGGGCAGCAATTAGCTGAAGTAGGACCAAGTTTTGCTATATTATAAATTTCTTCAAGTAACGCTCTATCAACTGGCTTATCCAAAAATTTGTAACAGGTTCTATCTGAAAATACTTCCTTAACATTTTTCATAGTAATACCCCCTTAAATTTACCATTAATTCGATATAACAAGTTATACTCGATAATCAAGTTTTTTTCTGAAGGCTACAATTCATGGTAGTTTATGTCATTCCCGCACAGGTAGCGAAATCTAGAATGTCTAAAGCACCTTTTCTGTCTGTTTCTTTAGATTCCCGCCATTGCTCATAGGTGTCAACTTAAGAGCGTAATGATTGAGCATGTATAAGTAAATCAAACCTAAACGTCTATTAGCGAGAAGCCGCTGCAAGCGGCGACGCGGCAATCTAAGATACGCGAAGCGTTACTCTAAAAAACAGCTTCGCTGTTTATTTGGATCGCCACGGCATCTAACGATGCCTTGCTATGACGACTGTGTTTAATTTGTTTATACATGTTCAATCATTACGCTCTTAAGTTGACGCCTATGCACCATTGCTAAGAATGACATACTAGTGATTCACGTAGGCAAAGCTTACGCGGGGATGACATCTTCTCGACTTCTTTTCATGATTTTTAAACTGCCATGAATTATATAACTCAATAAAAACTTGATTATCGAGTTATATCGAACTCTTGTTAACTTTCAGTGTTGTTCTCTTCTATAGCTTCATCTACTTTACTATCCTCTAGTTTAAACTCAAGCAAATTAATTGAACCTATATGTATACCATTATCAGAAAACTCAATATCAAATTTCACCTTTTCATAAGTTGCTAATTCATTATCATCTGTCTTAACTACTCCAAATAAAGAAGAATCAACAGCTTTCTCAATGATAGTTTTGACCATTTTTTTAGGTAATAACAAATTGTTAGGAATCAATTTATCGATGATATCATGGTAATTAGTTAATTCAAAAGATAATTTACCTTTTGGTAACTTACTATCAGAAAATTGTAAGAACCCTACCAAATCTACTTGGGCATTATCATCACAAGAAAAAACTAAACGATCGATATTTAAATTTCTGATAGAATTTGTATCTTTACCTTGGTTAGTAGCAATATTGATCAGTGTGGCTAAATCAAGCTGTGCTGTTTTGAAATTAAAAAAATCTTCCCCCGCAGAGTACAACAAACGTAATTGTAGAGCTATATTTTCACCGTCCTGAGATTTTGCCTTATTGATTAGGAAAACTAAATCAGCAATATTAAAAATTTCCTTATCTTCCTGAATGAAGGATAATAATTTATTGTTAACTTGCAGAAACTTTACGATAGATTTTAAACTATCTCCATGGGATAATTTATATATAGGTTTATTAAATTTAACTAGTGCTGTAATATATTCCTTGGACTGAACACTATACTCTATTAATTTACCATCAAAATTCTCTTGTTGTTTTATCCCTTGTTCTCCTAAAATCAATCTAGCCTTTTTAAAACTAAAATCAAACAAAAATGTCATTTCCTCAGTAGATATTTCTTTGGAATTAACATGATCGATAAATTTTATTTTTGGCTCGACTAAACGAATTTGAAAGCGAATAGGGAAGCCAGAAACTTTGATTTGGCTATAAGATATTTTAGTATTATCTGTCTCTGAATTTTTTATAGTATTTACTATATTGCTTTTGATAGTATAAGCAATGCCAAACCATATTATGGTGTAAATTAAACAAATAAAAAACAAAATTTTACGTATCACTCTATATACTCAATTATAAGTTAATATTACGGGTAGCAGATGGCAAGCGAACCCTTATACCGTCAAGTTCTTCACTAACAATAATCTGACAACCAAGTCTTGAAGTATGGGTAAGACCAAACGCTAAGTCAAGCATATCTTCTTCTGCTTCAGAAGGATTTTTTAATTTGTGGTAAAATTCCTCATCTACAATAACATGGCAAGTGGCACATGCTAGTGATCCTTCGCATGCACCTTCAAGATCGATGTTGTTTTGATGAGCAATTTCCAAAATAGACAATCCGAGAGGGGCATCCACTATTTTTTCCGTACCATCTTTGTCTATAATAAAAATTACTTTAGGCATTAATTATCATTCCTCTTTTTTAAAACAATCATCTTATTTTATCAATATGCTTACCTTTCAGTAAGTCTAAAGTAGCACTATTTAATCTTTCATAAAAGAAATGCTCCGTTATAGTCTCAAAAGTTTTGCTACATTCTATAATGTAATCACGATCATTTGAATCTATTGCTTCTTTCAGAGTGTTAATTGCAGTATCAATTTTTTTCATTTCATTCTTTGCAAGAATATTTGGTGTTTCTCTAATAGCATTTTCTATATTATAAATCAAAGATTTTGTATGAATAATTGTTTCTTGCAATAATTTCTTATTATGATCACTAGCAGCATTTTGATAAGCATTTTCTAGAATTTCGGTAATTTCACTTTCGTTTAAACCATAACTTGGTTTTAACGAAACATCATGTGATATATCACTATTTCTTTCTAGAGCTGACACTGACAAGATGCCATCTGCATCAATAGAAAATGTTACTTCTGCTCTCACTCCTCCTGCTTTCATCATTGGTAATTTTAGTTCAAATTTTGCCAGTGACCTACAATCTTCTACCATTTCTCTCTCTCCTTGTACCACATGTAGCTTCATAGAAGTTTGGTTATCTACATAAGTGGTGAACTCCTTAGTAACCGATATCGGTATGGGGCTATTACGAAGAATGATTTTCTCAGTAATACCACCATTTAATTCGATACCGAGTGACAAAGGAACTACATCGATTAATAAGGAATTAACATTTGCCGAAGTTAGGTTCTCTGCCTGCAGGGCTGCTCCCCATACTACCGCTTTATCTGGGTTAATATCCGAGAAAATAATAGTATTAAACGTTTGTGCTAAACTTTTACTAATTAAGGGTATGCGAGTTGAACCACCAACAAGGATGATACCTGAAATATTAGGATTTCCTGCATGTTCTAGCGTATCTTTAGTAATAGATATTGTACGTTCTACCAATGGTAACATTAACTGCTCAAAATTTTCTAGATCTAACTCCAATAGCGTCGCCTCCTCGTATATCATAGCACATTTATTTTGACCACTAAGTGTTTCTTTAGCTTTTTTTGCTAATTTTATTAACTCGCTAGATTCTAGTAATTTATATTTATCACAAAAATATCTCATCACTAAGTGGTCAATATCATCACCACCTAAAATATTATCTCCACCAGTGGCAATGACCTGAAATACGCCCGTTTGCATATTTAGAATTGATACATCAAAAGTACCACCTCCTAGGTCATACACTAAATAACACCCTCTACTATCTTTATTTAAACCATATGCATAAGCTGCTGCTGTTGGTTCTGCAATTAACCGTAATACCCTAAACCCTGCAATTTTTGCAGCTAGCATTACTTCTCCTCTAGCAGCATCGTTAAAATGTGCTGGCACGGTTATTACAGCTTTTTTGACTT
This sequence comes from Candidatus Tisiphia endosymbiont of Melanophora roralis, assembly GCF_964026575.1. Taxonomy (NCBI): domain Bacteria; kingdom Pseudomonadati; phylum Pseudomonadota; class Alphaproteobacteria; order Rickettsiales; family Rickettsiaceae; genus Candidatus Tisiphia; species Candidatus Tisiphia endosymbiont of Melanophora roralis. Next base: position 1,342,049 of record NZ_OZ032161.1, on the reverse strand, counting down.
CCGAATTCAATTTTTGAGTAGCCTGTTTCTTTAAGTACAAAAAGATTTGTCCGGCAATTTCTGGAATCGTCAGTAATTTTCCAGCAAACCTTATTCGTAAAATTTCACTATCTAAATCAATATAGTCTTTCACTAGAGTAAAAAGAACAGGGTTGTTGCGTATATCAGATAGTTTTTTACCAAAAAGTCTTTTAATAGAACGAAAATTGTCAATTATATTATCATTGCCAACAATAAAGTCTTTACCATGAAATGCTATAACTGATGGTATAAGTCCTCGGCCATGATCATCTATGATAATTTGTATTATTTGTTTATTTGATAAAGCAATCAATGAGTTGGTTGTACCAAAATCAATACCAACTGCTATATCCTTATCATGTGGGTTAGAAGAGCCAGCTTCGCTAATTTCTATTATTTGCATGACTTGATTTTTAGTTGAATATTATTAATTAAATTTTTAAGATATTTAAATTTTATGGTAATATCAAGAGCGTCTTGCATATTTTGATCTTGAAATGCAATAGTTAGAGATTCAATAAGTTTTTCTTTTTCAAGGATTTTGTTATTTAGCATATGCTCTAACTTAGTTAATTCTTGAGTAGTTTCAACAAGTTCTAATTCACTCCACACAACATTTAATTGTTCCTTTGAGATACCTTGCCTAAACGTTATTTCATCCAAGACTATATTGTTTAAAAGTAGAAGATACTCAGCTCGTGCTAAATCATCTTTAAGAATTGAATAAGCTTTATTTATATCAATAGAGATAGCCAAATTTTCTTGCCTCGCATTGTTAGTTTTAGCTCTATCTGGATGATATTTTGACTGTGCAGCAAAATATTGGCGATCCAATATATTTAAGTCAATATTATATTTTCGTTCTACATCTAATAACTCAAAATAACTGCTCATAATCACTTCTAGTAACGCGAATTTGGGATAAGAATTTGTCAACTCTTGAAATCATAGACAGTATAGCATAGTAAAGTATCAAATCTATTAAATCTTACGTATCCTTAAAAAGGCTGGTACAAATAACATGCTAAATAACGTAGTCAATAAAAAAAGTTGAGGCCAGTCCATATAATTTGCACAAATACCAGATAAAAAGGATAAAATAATCCGGACGAAGGAGCCAAAAGAAGATATAATTGAGTATTGTGTGGCTATCAATTCGCTACTACATAAACTAGAAAAATAAATAAGAATCGCTGTATTACCAAGCCCGCAACAAAAATTCTGTACAGTAATTGTTATAGTAAATATAAGCATATCATGACCTACCATAGATAAGAACACAAACATTAAGGGTGACAGTAATTGTAGACTACCACATATTAGGATGCTTCGAGATATTCCTATTTTTGCAGTTAAAATACCGCTAATGACTCCTCCAGAGATCATTAGCATGAATCCATATGCTTTTGAAATAGAAGCAATTTCTTGAGAGGTAAAAGACAAGTCAATAAACACTGGCGAACTCATTGCCATAGGAATTGAGTCGCTTGCTTTATATAGAAAGACAAACAGTACAATGAACATCCAATTTGGATGATTTCGTTTTAACAATAGTAAGCTATCACCAATGACTTGAAAATATTGTGCAGGTGAAATTAAATCAGTAGAGATGTGTTGAGTTTTTTTTGTAATAGGTTCTTGCATATATAAGGTTATTATAGGTGCAGCCATTGTTATAAGAAAGATACATAGATATACAAAGTACCAATTAAAGAGGCAAGATAAATATAATGCCCCTGTACTATTAATAAGTATTCCTATACGAAAACCAGTTGAATTAAAAGTTGTAGCAATTGAGAGTTCTTCTTTTTTTACAGTCCGTTCTATACGGTATGCATCTAAAACAACATCTTGAGTTGCTGCACAACAGGAAATAATAAAAATTAAAATTGCGGTAATAATTATGTTAACAGGGGGATCTATAATTAAAAATCCACTAATAGTGACTAATAAACATGCTTGGGTAACTAGTGTCCATCCACGACGTTGACCAAATTTTTGACATATAACAGGTATAGAATATTTATCAATAAACGGTGCCCATATTGGTTTTAAGCAATATGGAATAGATGTTAGAAACATTGCACCAATAATATCAGTTGAATATCCCGCCTGTGATAATTGGTAATGAATAGTAAATGATACTAAAGAAAAATTTACCCCTGCAACTATTCCTAGCAAGAATAAACAAATAAAATAAGAACGTGTATGATTAGTTAGCATATTCAGGAGTGATATCCATCTTTTCAAACAATTATCTAGACATTACACCCCAATTCGGGATAAGAATTAGTTAATTCTTATCCCGAATTCGCGTATTACGTATATTTATTTAGTAATACAGCTTTTTTAATAATTTCATATAGTTAATATGCTAACCTCATGCAGGGCAGTTTAAAAATCCCAACTAATGATAGAAAATACTAAATTATAGAAATAATTAGTTGTCATCGCGAGCCACAAAGTGGCGTGGCGATCCAAATAAACAGCAATTATCTTTTTAAAAAACAAACTTTTCTATCATTAGTTAGGACTTTTAAACTGCCCTGCCAAAATATTTGCAAAATTGACTTGCAATAATGCTTAAAAATATTATACTTACGTCTATTAGCAACGTGGCTTTGGTATGCCTAGTTTTTGCTAGACTGATCTTAAAATACCAAATAAAGGAATTATAATGCCTAAATTAAAAACAAAATCAGCGGTAAAAAAGCGCTTTAAGCTTACTGCTACTGGCAAAGTCTGTGCCACTCAAGCTGGAAAAAAGCACTTTATGCGACGTCGTACAAAATCTCAGCTTCGTAACCTTAGAGGAACAACAATTCTCTGCGATCAAGATGCAAAGAACTTGAAAAAATTCTTTCTTCCATATGGAATTTAATAATTTAAATAAGGAAATAGGTGAGATATGTCACGAGTAAAATCAGGAAAAGTTTCAAAAAATCGTCATAAAAAAATTCTCAAACTTGCTAAAGGTTATAGGGGAAGATCGAATAATTGCTTTAGGGTAGCAATTGAAAAAGTTGAAAAAGCTCTACAATATGCTTATAGAGATCGTAGAAATCGTAAGCGTGATTTTAGAGGGCTTTGGATACAAAGAATCAATGCAGCAGTACGCGAGCATGATTTAGTATATTCACAGTTTATGGGTGGGCTGAAAAAAGCTGCCATAGATATCGATCGCAAGGTGCTAGCTGAATTGGCAGTTAACAACCCACAAGGTTTTGCAGATATAGTGGTGCAGGTAAAGACTCATCTGCAATAGACTTATTATACCATTTCCGAAAATTAATCATCACGTCGTCGTACTTCATGATCTCCGCTCCTCACATACCTAGTTGTACGCGAAGGTAGCCGACACTCGTACTCCGAGTAGCAATTTAATTTTGGGAAATGGTATTAAACCTCTTGGATCATTCTACTTTTGCTGGTAATTTGGGCGTTGGGATTAGACTCAAATCCTCACGTATATTTGTTATACTGCTTGCGGGTTAAGGTTTCGGCCATAACTGTTGAAAGTTTACAAATACCTATACCACAGCGTCTATTAGCGAGCGTAAGCGAAGCAATCTAGGAAACAATCTATAGATAAATGATGTTACTGGATTGCTTCGTCGGCCTTACGGTCTCCTCGCTAATAGACGTATAGAGAAGCTGTATTTACTAACTTTCAACAGTTGTGAGGTTTAGGCTCTCCTGCAAATTCCGCAGAAGAGAATTTTGTAAGAGGTCTATTGTTGCGTGCAATTGTTGCGTGCAATTTAGAAATACAACTTAGAAGTAGTTTTGTCATCAAAGTAATGATAGTGTTGTGAACGGATTCTTTGTGGTAATTTTGTCGTCAAAATTTGCTTCCGTTTCTCACATACATCTGCGTACTGCTTGCGGTATTCAGCTACATTTTTCCTAAAAATTCCTCAAAAATTATTCAGTTTAATTGGCAACTGGAGATAGTAATTTATTGCATGTATCTTTGTACATTTAGTATAATCTTACTTATTAATTCATTAGACTTCTTTCGAAACTCTACTTCTGCTGGTGATTTGTACGTCGATGCGGTACTCGAATCCTCACGTACATTAGAGTACGCTGCGGTTCTGCGTTCCGCGTCTCCTTCAAATCTCTCAGCATAAGCGAGTTTCGAAAGAAGTCTATTCTTAAATTTTATTAGCAATATAAAAATAATAATTTTATGATTAAAAAACTTTTATATACTTTTTTGATTCTTATAATTGCTTCTACTATTTCTAGTTGTGGTCGGAATCTTGCGGCAAATACATATACTAGTGATTCAACATTAAATATTGTATTGGAAGGAAAGCTTCTTGCCAAAAGAGATATCAAAATCACAGAGGATGAAAGACTTGGTGATAATGCAGTTGGTGGTCTAACTGGTGCTGTCGCTGGTGGGGCGGTTGCTGCTAGCGGAACTAATAACGCGGCTATAATTGTTGGTGGTGCTATTGTTGGAGGTGTTACTGGTGCAATAATGCAATCTGCTTTGGGGGCATCAAAAGGTACAGAATATATCGTACAGGTTAATAGATCGAATTTGAAAGACGATTATTACGAAGGTAGCAGACTTCTAAGAAATGCTATAGCAGCTGTACGTGCAACAGGTATTATCACCATTGTGCAGGCTAGAGAAGATAAAACTAATCCTGTGATAAATGAGGGGCAAGATGTTCTAGTTATTCTTTCTGAGAAGAGATCTAGACTCATTCCAGCTACATATAAAAATTAATAAAAATACATAGTTAATGGTCAGAATTTTCTTTATAATTTTACTGTTTTTTTCTACATCGGCTTGTACTAAGACGACTTTTGTTAGATCTGCACCTGATTATTCGCAATCACTAACTAAGTCCAAAATTGTTTTGCTTTTACCACCAATAGTTGAAGTAAATCAAATTGATGCTTTTAACAAAAAAACGAGAGTTTATAGTTATGAGGATCGCCTTGAAGAAAATATTGTAGATACATTCATAACCAAAATGCAGGACAAAGGGTATAATATTAAACTTTTCTCTAGAACAGAAATTGGTACTAACAAACTGTCAAAATACGTCGTTGACATTAAGGATAATTTTGATGAAACTCTAAATATACTCTATGCTAGTGGAGCTTGGAAAGAGGATGCGGCATATTCTATTGATGAAAAAATTTCTTCTGCAGTTGATCTTGGTGAGAAAGCTGGAGCTGATTTATTAGTTGTAATGAATTTCTATGCGGAGAGTAAAACATCTGGTGCAGTAACTAAGGATTTTTGTACAGAGATTTTGAAGGGATGTATAACTGGTAGAGTCAATTTAGACCCATCAGAATTTTCGCGAGTTAGATTAGCTATTCTTGATGTACCAACTGGTAGGGTACTATGGACACACTCGGTAGGACTGTCTAGTGATATGATTGACACCACTATTGCTAGTTTTTCTGATAATGACAAAGTGGATAAGAAAAATCTTTCTATATTGTTTAATTCAGCACTTGCAGATCTTCCTGATGCGAAATAGGTTTGTTATACCTTCTTATATTCATCCACAGATGGCTGGTTGAATGGATCGATTTTTAGGTGATTTGCAATTAGGATAGTACTCAACATTACGTGAATAATTTGATCTACAATTACCTGTTCATCGATATGTACAAAATTCTCTAGCATTACTGGTCGTTTGACTTGACCTAATGCATTATATATATTATTAGCATGAGCAGCTAGAGCTATTTCAATATCTGAGCTTGCTTTGTTAGTAATAACTTGATAAAATTTATCATCCGGACCTTCTAAATAAAGCTGCAATTGACTGTGTTGATCAAATGTTCCTTTTGCTATTATAGGAGTTATACCAAAACCATTCTTACCAAGTGATTCAGCTATAATCTGTTGTTGCCATCTACATAGACCATCTAATTGATAACAATAATTAAACATAACTAACATATGTCTATTTAAAGAATATTGATTAAGGTAATACTCCGCTATCTCACAAATATTAAATCCATCAAGAATAATATCTGATATTTTTTTTGAAGCAGCTAGTACGACTTTATGTACATCAACTCCTGCAACTGCGGTTGGGAGCAAAGATGCATTAGAAATTACGCCAAATCTTCCACTACGAATGTTATCATGTTCTAGACAATTTGTACCAAAAGACTCTGCTAAATTACGTAATAAATTATTACTAAACGGTACTATTACATAAATATTTTGAGGGGGAACGTGTAAAACTTCTAAAACATACTTAGTTAATAAATAGGTTTCATTTGTGTTCCCAGATTTACTCAATGAGAAAAAGACGGCTTTACTTAAATCAACTAATGCCAGTTTCTCATCAATTTCCAACTGATCTAAACTATCAAGATATATTAGCCTTTTAGTAGCTACTGCCTTTATACTTAATAATGCTCTAACATTTAGAGAAGACGCACCAAAACCTATAACTACCACAATATCATATTTTAAAGCAAGCTGAGCTGCGAGATCCTTTATGGCATCTTGCTTAATCAGATCAAACCTTAGAAAATCATATTTATTAGCTTTAATCTGTAAAATAAGATCGTTATATACCTTGCTAAGCATTTAATCTCCAGTTATGCTAATTCAGGTTATCATAATTTAAATAAGTTGCCTATACCACTACGCATTAGGCTTTTGGGATTCATATTGCTTGCCTTTTTCATGAAACCACTTATTTGTTTAAATTGCTTCAATAGACTATTCACTTTTTGGACTGATGTTCCAGAGCCTTCAGCGATACGTTTTCGACGTGAGGCATTTAGCAAATCTGGGTTTTTTCGTTCTTTTGGGGTCATAGATAAAATTATTGCTTCTTGGTGGTCTATTAATTTGCCACTTAATTTCGATTGATCGACTTTATCGATAATTTTATTAATACCAGGCAACATACTCATCATACTGCTGAATCCACCTAGTTTCTTTATACTCCTCATTTGCGTTAGATAATCTTCCAAATCAAATTTACCCTTTTTAAGTCTAGCAGCCGCTCTTTCTGCCTCTTGATTGTCTATTATGCTTGCTGCTTTTTCAACGAAGGAGATGATATCTCCCATATCTAATATTCTTGAAGCTATGCGTTCTGGGTCAAATAATTCTAGAGTTGTCAATTTCTCGCCAGCGCTTAAGAACTTAATAGGTTTCTTGGTAACATGTTTAATGCTTAGAGCCGCCCCACCTTTGGCATCGCCATCAATGCAGGATAAAATTACGCCGGTAATCCCTAATTTTTGATCAAAATTGCTGGCTATAAGTACCGAATCTTGCCCAGTCATTGCATCAACCACCAAAATTATCTCTTTTGGATCTATTAAATTTTTTATATTTGATGCTTCTTTCATCATCTCATCATCGATTTGCGACCTACCTGCTGTATCATAAATAACGACATCATAGGCAGATAATTTTGACTCGTGTAAAGCTCTTTTCGTAATATCTATAGGAGTATGGTTGGGGACAATAGTTAAACAATCTACCCCTATAGATTTACCAAGGATAGTTAACTGTTCTTGAGCACCTGGTCTATAAATATCAAGAGAGACTAAAAGTACCTTTTTATTTTGATTTTTTAGCCTAAGTGCTAATTTGGCACTTGCTGTAGTTTTTCCACTGCCTTGTAGACCAACCATTAAAATATTTACCGGCGGTTCAGATTTAAGCTGTAAACTACTTTCATCTAGAGATGAGGATAATATATTGATTAACTCATTATGGACAATCTTTACTATCATCTGCCCTGGGGCTACTGATTTTATGACTTCCTGCCCTGTAGCTTTTAATGTTACTTCAGCAATAAAATCCTTAACTACCGGTAGTGCAACATCTGCTTCAAGAAGGGCAATCCTAATATCACGCATAGTATCGTTTATTTGGGACTCCGATAAAGTACCACTTCTTTTGATACGATCAAAAATTTTCGTTAGATTTTGAGTTAATGTTTGAAACATAAAATGTAATAAATTACTTGAATTCACCGCATTGTAGCATATTTACTAATAATCACTAAGCATATTAGCAAAAAAAATAGTAATTAATTTGTGAAATAAAATTTTCAGATTCTATTGAGAACTAGTGATATTGTTACAACCAAGAATTTATTATTTCAATTTTCTATATTATTTTCTCTTGCTATCAATAAACCAAATCAGCAATATATTTACTAAAAAATAGATATATAAAATATAATGGGAAAAAAGAATAGCTATATTTTGGCAACTGGCAATGAAACGGATTATAGGCTTAGTATTCTGAATAAAATATATGGTAAATATACTAATATTCTATTAGACAGGTTAGAACTTCGTCCTAGTATGAAAGTAGCGATTATTGGTTGTGGATCGGGGGAGTCTATTGATGTAATATATCAGAAAATTGGACAAGATGGCAAACTATTATGCCTAGATATAAGCCAGAAACAGATAGAGCTTACTAAAAGTAAGTTAAGTAGTAAAAACATCGATATTGTTGAATACCAAGTTGCAGATATACAAGATTATCAGGGTAATGAGCAATATGATCTCGTATATTGTAGGTTTGTACTCATACATCTAACACATCCTCAAAAAGCCTTAAATAATATGTTAAGTTTATTAAAGCTAGGCGGAACTATTGCATGTGAAGAGCATGATTATAAAGCCATATTTAATTATCCATATGCTCGTTCAATAGAACAATATAAAGAATTATTACATAAAATTGAAAAAAGACTTAGTGTAGATTATTCTTATGGTATAAAGCTATTTAATACTTTGTGTAGTCTTCAATTAACAGATGTAAAATTTGATTTTCATCAACCAGTTTTTAATGGGGCTGAAGAAAAATTATTATTAAAATTATCTCTGTTAGAAGAAAAAGAACATTTTATTAAGCATAAGTTGATCAATAATTTAGAAATAGAAAAGATGCTAAAAGAAATGGATCAGATTATTCAAGATAAGACGGTTATACAAAGTGCAGGTGGGGTGTTTCAATCTTGGGGGAGAAAACTCCAATGAGTAGTATAATTTACTCCCTCATAAATATATTTCAATGAACGCAAATGCGAGGCAAATACAAATAATGTTAGAGTATCAGCAAGAACAAAGAAGTTTAACAAGAGAACAGAAAGAAGCGGTAGGATTGCTGTCAGTAGGAACATTCCTTGAATATTTTGATTTGATGCTTTATGTACATTTAGCTGTATTACTAAATGAGTTGTTTTTTCCTAAATATGAAGCTTTTGCTGCATCTTTACTGACAGCTTTTGCCTTTTGTTCTACTTTTGTTTTTCGGCCAATTGGTGCATTGATTTTTGGTTATATCGGGGATAGAGCGGGACGTAAAGCAACGGTTATTATTACCACTTTTATGATGGCAATTTCATGTATCATAATGGCCAATGTTCCAACTTATGCTCAAATTGGCATTACCGCTTCTATATTAATTACCGTATGCCGTGTAGTACAGGGCATGTCGTCAGTAGGTGAACTAGTAGGAGCAGAACTTTACTTAACAGAAAGTACAAAACCACCAGTACAATATCCAGTAGTAGCTTTCGTTGCCGTTGCTTCTGTTATTGGTACAACAGCTGCTTTAGGTATTGCTTCGCTTGTTACATCTTATGGTTTTAATTGGCGTATTGCTTTTTGGATTGGGGCAATAATTGCTTTGGTTGGCGGGGTGGCTAGAACAACTCTTAAAGAAACAGCTGATTTTGTTAATGCAAAACTTAGACTAAAAAGGAAATATGAAAAAGCTAATTTTGATATAAAAGAACTTGCTAATGACCCAATTGTTAATGAAACAGTTAATCAAAAATCAGTGCTATATTCATTTATACTAAATTGTGTTTGGCCAGTATGTTTTTATTTTACTTATGTGCATTGTGGCACTCTCCTAAAAAATTCTTTCGGCTATAGTGCAGAACAAGTAATACATCAAAATTTTCTTATCTCAATGATACAATTAGCTGCTAAATTATTTGTAAGTTATTTAAGTTATAGGATATATCCATTGAAGATTCTAAAAGTGCAATTAGTGATATTTTCTATTTTTACGCTATTTTCCTCTTGTATTTTAAACAATATAACTGAGCCATTTTACTTATTTTTATTTCAAACTTTACTTGTACTAGTTGCTCCTGATATTGGACCAGCTGTTTCGATATTTTTTAAATATTTTCCAGTTTTTAAACGTTATACTTATAACAGTATGATATATGCTACATCACGTGCTTTGATGTATATTATTACTTCTTTTGGCATTTTATTTTTAACAAAATATTTTGGTCATTGGGGATTGTTAATTATTATGATTCCAATAATTATAGGTTCTACTTTTGCTTTGCGTCATTTTCAGAAGTTAGAGAAGGAAGCTGGTATTTATGTCGGCTAATTTTTATAGGATCTAATGGGGATTCAGTAATTGATAAATGTTTGTAACATAAAGCAGTTAATATGTTTTCTAGTTGTGTTGTTCCACAATACATGCTGACAGTTATAAAACTTTTAAAAGTCTCTTCTATAATCTTCTTAATTTTTTCAGGAGATTTTACACCAACAGTTTCTAAATTATGAATCCGATCAAAAAGTTTAATCAGTGCTACATCATGTTTTTTTTGCTGAATTAATAAATCTAGTGTTTCTGCCGAGCTAATCTTGCCATGAGGTTTAACCCTAGTTAAGTCTTGCACTTGACTAGCCACTTGACTGCCAAAAATATAGGCAATCATCTTTTCGGTAAGTGGTGTATCTTCAATGGTGTCGTGTAGTAACGCAGTCACAATAATGTCGGTTCTAAACAATCGTGGAATTTCTAGGGCTGTGTACTGGGCAACCATATAAGCCACCTCTATTGGATGCGAGTAATATGGCTCGCCGGACTGCCTCATTTGACTACCATGATATTTTTTAGCATAGTAGATGCCTTTTTTGACTTCATACATGTCTATTGGTTGCTTTACTTTTTTATTTAGCAAAATTAACTCCCTAAGCAACCTCTCAGCATATGCACAATACTGGTATTTTGAATTATCCCAATAGTTAATATCTTCCATAAGAACCACAATATTTTAATTCTAAAGTCATTTTAAACTAAAATTTCGACTGTTTAAAGCATTTACTATTTTTTATTTTTAAAAAGATGCAATATCTTCTAATCTTGTTGTATAAATTACAGCATAGTACCATTTTTTATGCTGCTGCTGTTAAGAGGTCTTCCGAGCGTCTATTAGCGAGGAGTCGCGAAAAAGCGGCGACGCGGCAATCTAGGATACGCACAACTGTTGAAAGTTAAAAAATCGTCATCGCGAGGCGTCGATAGACGCCGTGGCGATCTCATGAAGTAAGCTCTTCTTCACAAGATTGCCACGTCGTCGCTTACAGCGACTCCTCGCTAATAGACGGTTTAGGGCTTACAAAGCTCATCGCGATGACGGTTTTTTAACTTTCAACAGTTGTGCCAGGATACGCGAAGCGTTACTCTAAAAAAACAGCTTCGCTGTTTACCTAGAGCATCTAAAGAGCCTTGCTATGACGATTATAGAAAAATGTAGGTATACTCTTCTGCTTTGAAAAATTGTTTTTTGAAAATATCATGGATTCGCATGCTCACGTACTATATGTACGCTCCGCTTGCTCACCATTCATTTTCGAATCCAATTCTTCAAATCATTTGAGTATACTATGGGTGCAGGGACACCCTAGGCTATTAAACCGATGTCTTACATAAATACTTGAGGTTATGTTATATCTTAAATATTGCTTTAGTTAGCTCATCATAGCTCTTTAACCTAACCAATATAGGTTCTAAATCATCCAGCTTGATCATACAAGGTCCGTCACTTGGGGCATTATCTGGGTCTTGGTGAACTTCCATAAAAATGCCTGCTACTCCAACGCTAACAGCTGCCCTTGCTAATATTTCAACATATTTTCTTTCGCCACCACTACTGTTGCCTATGCCACCTGGTTGCTGAACTGAATGGGTGGCATCAAAAATTACAGGAGTCTTAGTTTCTGCCATAATTGGCAAACTACGCATATCCGATACTAGTGTGTTGTAACCAAAACATGCACCCCGTTCGGTAAGCATGATATTCTTTGCACCAAACGCTTCAAGTTTAGCATACACATTCTTCATATCCCAAGGGGCAAGAAACTGACCTTTTTTAACATTAACAACCTTATTAGTCATAGCTGCAGCATGCAGCAAATCTGTTTGTCTACATAAGAAGGCAGGGATTTGGATTATATCAACAATTTCAGCAACTTTAGCACACTGATTCTCTGTATGAACGTCAGTAAGAATAGGGCAGTTAAAGGCTGTTTTTACTTTAGATAAAATTTCCAGCCCTTTCTCAAGACCGCTACCCCGGATACCATTTATTGAAGTTCTATTGGCTTTATCGAATGAAGATTTATAGATAAAGGGTATGTTAAGTTTAGCAGTAAGGGTCACAAGCTTGTCAGCCATAAATAATGCATGATCTAGATTTTCTATTTGACAAGGTCCAGCAATAAACACAAATGGTAGGGTATTACCAATTTTGATATTATGTAAATCAATTATTTTTTGCATAACTTAGCCCTTAAATTTTACTTGGCAATTGGCAAGCTAGATTCTTCTTGCTTATCGTAAACTTGCTCAATTTTCTTAATTATCCCAAGGTTTTTCTTAGAAGACAGATTGGCAAGAATAATAGCATTAATTATAAACAAGGTGGCAAGCACTACCGTGGTTTTAGTCAAGAAATTAGCTACAGTTCTGCCTGTTACAACACCCATATTACCACTACCACCGCTCATACCACTTAACCCATCATTGCCAGTCTTTTGCATCAGAATTACGATAATTAGCAGTATTGCTATTACAATATGAACAAAAAGTAATATATTCATCATTTTCTAAAAAACCTATAATTTAATATTTGAACTAAAATTTGATAATCAAGTGAAGATTTGCCAATCATAACCCCATCAATATTCTGTACACTTAATATTTTTTCTATATTACCTAAATTTACAGATCCACCATACACTAAGCTAACATTATTTGCAACTTGGCTTTGCTGAAGAAAATAATTGAGGACATCAAATATCTCTATTAATTCTTCTTGGTTAGGAATAATGCCTGTTCCTATAGTCCAAATCGGCTCATACGCTATTATCACATCTATCCCCTCCCCTATTGTATCATTTGGCAGGGATTCCACTAATTGTTTTAATAAAAAATTTTTATAATTATTATTTTTTCGTGTAGCTAGGTCTTCTCCGATACAAATAATAGGGCTAATCTTGGCGTTTAAGCAATTCTCTGCTTTTTGTCTGATTAATTCATTGGATTCTTGAAAGAGACTTCTACGTTCACTATGACCAACAATAGCGTAATTAATACCACTTAGTTTCAGTAGCAGGCTTGAATATTCTCCCGTATAACTTCCTTGTCCTTCAAATTGACTGACATTTTGTCCACAAAACTCTATAGATTTGAATTTATCAGATAAATAAGCAAGATAGGGAGCAGGAGGAGCTATAATAAATTTGTTGTTATGTTGCTGCTCTGTCAGCCTAGCACAAAATTTAAATGCATCATCTAAACTTATATGCATTTTCCAGTTAGCAATAATAAGTTTTTTCATAAAAATCGCTTGCAGATATTAGTGTACAGAACTATTTTAGTATACTACAAAAACTTGAAGAGAAAAATTTATATTTATGTTAAATAATATTAGAAACGCTGCTGATAGTTTTGTAATGCGTGTTTTACTTGGAATGATTGCCTTTGCATTTGTTGGATGGGGAATTAAAGATGTATTACAGACTACCAATAATTTTGATTTGATTACATTTTCTGATGCAAAAACTATTAGCGAAGAAGATTTTCTAAAAGCAAAAGCCGAACAAATTCGTGTTATTCAAAAACAAACTGGAACACATCTTAGTGAAGAAGATATAAAGCAGTTGAATATTGATAATTTTATTATTAAAAAACTTATCAATAATCGCATTATGAACTATTTAGTACACTATTATAATCTAGATATAACTGATGATACTGTGATTCAGTTTATTAAAGAATCTGCTAATTTTAAGAATGAGCAAGGTCTATTTGACATAGCACTCTTTAAAGGTTTTTTAAAAAATTCTTATATTAATGAGGAGGACTATGTATCTGACGTAAAAGAACATACCTTAAAGAATACTCTAATTAGTATTTTTATAGAATCATTTCAAACACCAAAAATAATGGTCAAAAATATCGTAGACTATATGGCTGAAACAAGAGAGGTCGACCTTGTACAAATTGACCTAAAAGCTCAGCCTAAAGGTGCGTTTATGACTTATGCAACTTCGGTCGAGTTAGAAGAACTATACAAGCAAAATCAAGAGTTATTTGAAATACCGGAAAAACGTAGCTTGTCTTATGTAAAAATATCAAGTGAAGTGTTAGGTAAGCAAATTCATAATAGCGATGAAGAATTATTGAAGTTTTATCAGGATAACCAAGAAGAATTTGCTAATAAAAAATTTAGCGAGGTACGAAAACAGGTTAATGAATTATTGCAACAACAAAAAATAGAAGAGCTGAAGCTACTGTTAGCAAAAAATTTAGAGGATGATGTAGCAGCTGGTTCAAGTTTAACAGAAATTGCTGGAAAATATGAATTACCAATACAAAATTTGGATTCTGTAAGCTATAAGGATTTAACTAATAATATACAAGATGAATTTCAAGATTTGGCTAAGCCTGCGAGTGGTGAGCGGACTGGGCGTAGTCAAACCGTTGTTCCTACGCGAAGTACCATCGTGCCACAACGCCAACATTTGAAAGGCGAATGGTATGTTGATCTTGGTCAAAATGCTGACAGTATTTTTGATCTTGCAGAAGGAGAATTATCATATCCAATGGAGATAACTGATCAAGGAGCTTTTATATTGGTTGAGATTAAATCTATTCAGCCAAGTAAGCTACAAGAATTCTCGGCAGTCAAGGATCAAGTATATGAACTATGGTATAAGCAATATATTAGAAAGATAAATTTAGGAAACATAGAGAGTCTTGCTAAAGAATATAAACCTGGTAAAAGTAAAAAACCTCTAGACATTACTACCAACCAAGCTGCAACTTTTTCTAGGTATGAAGTTCACAATAATCAGCAATTACCAGCAGAATTACTATCAGCAATTTTTAATGCTAACATTGATTCCAATACTCCAGTTTTTCAGTCAAAAGATAAGGCGTATTTTGCTTATGTAAAATCAAAAAGAATTGATAAGACGAAAAGGCAAGAAATTCAGAAAAAAAATGAAGTAGATATTGCAGTAGCCATAAGAAACAATGTTATTGATGAGCTGATTAGCTATGCCATTAAGAAAAATAAAATGAAACAAAAGAGTATGTGATTTATATTGTATGTTATCATTCACCTTACGTATAGCATTTAAAAATTGCAGAAAAGTACAAGAGTCTATTAGCAAGACTACGTAGTGCTAGGTGATGCACACAAAATTAGTAAGCTGTATACAGCTTTTAGTTAAACGTCATTGCGAGGAGCCACTTTGTGGCGACGCGGCAATCCAAATTACTTATTATATTTTTTGTGGATTGCTTCGTCGCCACAAAGTGGCTTCTCGCTAATAGCGCTAGGCTGTTCTTTCTATGACTTTTAAATTGCCATGGGGGTTACGCGTAAGGTGAGTTATCATGATATAAATATGACAATTTATATAACTAATTTTAACTATATTGTTACTAAATCTTGCATATTAATATATATTAAGATTATATTATGTCATATTAATATAATCTTAATATGTGTTTATTATGTCAAAAGATCGTACGCTATTAGCAAGGCTTTCTACCGCAAAACAATTACTTGAGAATAAAATTGATAAGACAGAACGAGCTATAAAGTTGTTTGCTACTGATAGTACTGTTCATGAGATATTGCAGGCTGCTAATTTGGAGGAATGTTGTAATTTTGTAGAAAATACGGAAGATAGATCAGTAGCTAGTCAGGGATTAAAAACTAGTTTAAAAGGTCTGCATAGTCAACAATCTGTCTTATCAAAGTATAATACAGTTGATTGTAAAAAGTTTAAAGAACGCAGTGACCAAATATACGAAATAATTCAAGCTAGAAAGTTACTTAAATGTATTGACCAACATGATTTTAAGGAAGCACTGAAGATTGCTGGGTTGAGCTATATAATTAAGAAGGGGGCACCATGGATAAGTAGAATATGGATAACAGAAAATACTTTTTTTGAAAATTTGGATAAATATTTAGAAGTTAAACGGGAAGAATATAAAGTAATACTAGATGCACATCAAGCTGAATGTGAGCGTGAACCGAGTGCTCCAGCACTACCCCTATCAACTGTTCTTGAAGGATCAAGTAACTATAATAATATGTATGTTACTAATAACAACCATCCAGCAGCAGATTCTACACAACCTAGTATACTACCACTTGATCAACATTCATACCTGCAACTACCTCAAAATAATATTACAACTACATCCAATACAATGAACTATCCTCCGAAAATTCGTAAACCTGCTGCCCCACCCCCTCCAATACCACCTTCACTACTACTTTCAGCACCTCCTCCATATGCTGCAGTAGTGCCTGATGTTTCAAGATCAGCAGAATCTGATGAGAATAACCAAGACCTTTTAGGTGTTGTATATCATCATCATTAAGTTCAGCTTTGTGGTTATACCACAATTATTGAAAGTTAAAAAACCGTCTATTAGCGAAGCATTGTTGTAAGGTTTAAACCGTCTATTAGCGAGCGAACGTACGTGAGCGTGGCAATCCATGAAGTTTGTCATATGGATCAACTATGTTCGCAATAAAAATTTAAATAAATTTGGTTTAAATTTTTATTGCTTCTGCAGAGCTAGTTAAATCACGTAACTTAGCATTTGCCTCGTCGGCTCATGCCTCCTCGCAATGACGGTTTAGGGCTAACAACGCTCCTCGCAATGACGTTTGTTGAACTTTCAACAGTTGTGCTATGGTCTCCTCGCAATGACGTTTTATAGACGCCTTTTATAGACGTATTCGTAGGTAGCCACGTACTATATGTACGCCTAGCACCTAGACCCTTTGACTCTTGCTACTATCAGGATTTTGATTCTATCGTATATCAACTCTTCATTTACGAGTAGTATATTATTCATCTGTATTGAAATTTAATAGTTCATTAGCAAATTTATAATGGTTTTTACAATAAGTAGCAGCCACGTATAAAAAATAATCATCCTCTATATTTACTTTTTTCAAGAGTACTTTTTTATAGGATCTTTCGTAAGTAGTAACGGTAATTAGACCGGCAGATGACAAAGTACCAAGTACAGACCAAAGTAGAGTGTTAATTGTTGTATGCCGTATATCTTCGTTAATTAGGATGGTGACAGGCTTATTATTGCAGCTCATTACTCGGCGGATTAACTTGCCAAAAGTACTGTGGTCATAAGGTCCTTTAGATTCGATAATTTCAACTATTGTTAATCCATCTTGTTCACTAGTAGCACTAACATCATCTCTAAGTTTTAGATCCTTAGGATGGTCATAAGCTGGATCAAGAAAGATGATTGCTTCAGAAGGTAAAGTTGTTGCATATGTCATAGCAGTATCCCCTTTATGATTAAACTTAAAGTTATCAAGTTTTAACCACCAAAGAACCTTGAGAGATTACTTTGGCGATCGGGGAGTTAGTAAACTGTATAGCATAACAGCTACGCTAGCCTTTAGGTTTAAGGTTTACACCTTAAACCCTGAACATAGCTAACATCTCCCCGACCATAACAATCGAGGATTACACCTTTATTCGGCAGATGTGTTCCGATGCTATAAGAGGTTACTACACCCCAAAGTAACTTTGCAGTTACTTCATTTTTAATTTTAAACTATACTCCTATAAAGTCAATAATAGAAAAACTTATGCGAGGATAAAAAAGGTATTACTCGATAATCAAGTTTTTTAGAATTATTAAAAAATACGTCTATTAGCGAGAAGCCGCGAAAAAGCGGCGACGCGGCAATCCAGTATACGTGAAGCGTTACTCTAAAAAAACAGCTTCGCTGTTTACCTAGATCGCCACGGCATCTAAAGATGCCCCGCGATAACGGTTAAGGAAAAACTTGATTATCGAGTATTACACACAATTTGCTCACAGCAATTATTCTTAAAAATTTTTCTTTTTACCCCTTGAACTGTTATAAAATCAAGCATATATAGAATACACATTATTAAGTATTAAATCTATGGAGGTAAGAATGTCTTTTAGACCATTGCACGATAGAATTGCGGTAAAACCAATTCAACAAGAAGAAAAAACAAGTGGAGGAATTATTATTCCTGATACAGCAAAGGAAAAACCAATACAAGGTGAAGTAGTAGCTGTAGGTAAGGGAACAAAAAGTGAGAATGGTACTGTCCATCCATTAGAAATAAAAGTAGGAGATAAAGTACTTTATGGCAAATGGGCTGGCACTGAAGTAAAAGTTGATGGTTTAGATTTGGTCATTATGAAAGAAAGTGATGTCATGGGCATAATTGGTTAATAATTTATTTATTGTAAGGAGAATATATATATGGCAGCAAAATTAATAAAACACGGCTTACATGCACGTGAACAAATGCTAAAAGGTATTGATATTTTAGCTGATACCGTAAAAGTAACATTAGGTCCAAAAGGTAGAAATGTTGCAATTGAACAATCATTCGGGGCACCAAGGCTAACCAAAGACGGTGTAACTGTTGCAAAAGCCATTGAACTAAAAGACAAAGCTCAGAATTTGGGAGCTCAATTAGTGAAATCTGTGGCTAGCAAAACATCTGATGTTGCTGGTGATGGAACAACTACTGCAACTGTGCTAACTCAAGCAATAGCAAGAGAAGGCAATAAAGCCGTAGCAGCCGGTTTTAATCCTATGGATATAAAACGCGGTATAGACTCAGCGGTTAACCTAGTAGTTGAAGAAATTAGGAAAGCAAGTAAAAAGATCAGTAGCCAAGAGGAGATTGCTCAAGTTGGTACTATTTCGTCAAATGGTGATAAAGAAATTGGTGAAAAAATTGCCATGGCTATGGAAAAAGTAGGCAAAGAGGGAGTAATTACCGTCGAAGAAGCCAAGAATTTTAGTTTCGAAGTAGATGTAGTTGAAGGTATGATGTTTGATAGAGGTTATCTATCACCATATTTTGTTACTAATTCTGAAAAGATGGTAGCAGAATTGGAAAATCCTTTTATCTTACTATTTGAAAAGAAATTATCAAATTTACAACAAATGTTACCAGTACTTGAAGCGGTAATGCAATCAGGACGTCCTTTACTTATAATCGCTGAAGATGTAGAAGGAGAAGCACTGGCTACTCTAGTAGTAAATAAATTACGTGGTGGGTTAAAAGTTGCGGCAGTTAAAGCTCCTGGCTTTGGAGATAGAAAAAAACTCATGATGGAAGATATATCTATTTTAACCAATGGTCAGCTTATCAGCGAAGATCTTGGTATGAAGCTTGAGAATGTTAATATCAAAATGTTGGGTACTGCTAAAAAAGTTACCATCTCTAAAGAAAATACTGTCATAATTGATGGTGTTGGTAGTAAGGCGGATATCGCTACTCGTTGTTCACAAATTCGTAAACAAATTGATGAATCTACTTCAGAGTACGATAAAGAAAAATTACAAGAGCGTTTGGCTAAACTTGCTGGTGGTGTAGCTGTCTTAAAAGTTGGTGGTACTACCGAAGTTGAAGTAAAAGAAAGGAAAGATCGTGTCGAGGATGCCCTGCATGCTACTAGAGCTGCAGTAGAAGAAGGTGTTGTTGCAGGGGGTGGGGTCACTCTTTTCTATGCAGCAAAAGCTTTAGAATCGTTAAAAAATACTAACGAAGATCAACAGGCTGGTATTAACATAGTTAAGAAGGCATTGCAAGCTCCAGTAAAACAAATCGCAGAAAATGCTGGTGTGGAAGGAGCTATTGTAGTTGGAAAACTTAATGATAGTAAAGACAAACATTTTGGCTTCAATGCTCAAGACATGACTTATGTTGATATGATTAAGGCTGGTATTATCGATCCAACAAAAGTTGTACGTACAGCTTTGCAAGATGCAGCATCAGTTGCTTCTTTGATTATTACTACTGAAGCATTTATTATTGATGAACCAACTGATAAAGATGAACCTGCTATGCCACGTGGTGGCATGGGTGGTGGTATGGGCGGCATGGGCGGTATGGACTTCTAACGCTCATTTCTTCATACGAATAAACCCCAATTCGGGATAAGAATTAGTTAATTCTTATCCTGAATTCGCGTACTTTGATGTCATCCCTCTGCTTTTTTGTAGGGATGACATCTTTTTATTAACGTACTAAAGTAATTTTTACCGGAAGCTTATCAGATAATTTTAACCAAATTCTATCAGTAGTATAAATTTCCATATTATAATAACCACCAGTTGCTATGCATGCTCTGTCACCTAAAGATAAACCATAATCTTTTGTTAAACTTATTAACTTACCTGCTTTGATACTTATACTTTCAGAAAATGGTATGATGTCTGGAACTATATCTGTTATGATTGTATCAATTTCATTTTCTTTTATATTAGATCTAGTTAAGACAGAAACTAATTCACTTAAATTAACTGATGATAAGGCACTACTTGCAATAACATCCTCTAATATTTTATAACCTGATTCTTGTTTTAATAAGGCAATGATTGCAGATGTATCTAATAAAAATTTCTTAGTCTTGATTAGAGATTTAGAACTTGTTTGCATCTTCGTTCCTCATCAGTTTTAGCTCTTTTTGTAAATCAATATTCTTGTATTTACTTAAAATATTTCTAGCTTTTTCTATATTAGCATGATAAGTCGAAACTATTAATTCAGAATCTTTATATTTAATGGACACTTCATCACCAGCTTTAAGATGCAGTTTTTTTCTAATTTTAGCGGGGATAGCAAGTCTCCCATTACTATCTATATAACTTTTTAATGCTGTCATAATATATACCGATAATGTTAAGATTAATATAAAGATACAACTATATACATAGTAACTAAAATTATAAAAATGGTCAATTTAATAAATACTAGATAAATACTAATTCTAATAATCCTGCTTTTTAGTCTAATTTTTTAATTTTAGATTTCTAATAAGCGAGTTTGCCAAAGATATCTATTAATAAAATTTACTTTGCTATAAGCCGGATACATGACTGTATTTGATCTTTGGTCGCGGGAATCTTTTTATACTGCTATGATTTCAAAAGTTGGGTAGACGAAGGTCAACTTCAAGAAGAGCTAGGAGTGTCAAAGTCGAGCAGCGGAGCGTACATTAGTACGTGAGCAGCGGAGATCTTTGGTCGCGGGAACGCCAATTCTTGAAGTTCACCGAGTATACCTGAGTATGCTCAAGAACCTAAGCAAGGGGTAGATATGTTTGTTGCTTATCAGAATAAGTAAAAATTTGCCCAGTTTTTATATCAAAAAACCATAAATGAATAATTAGCTCTTTCTTGGTCACTAGTTCATTAATCCATGGAAACGTCATACAATTTTGATGTGATTGTTTAAGTGCTAATTTTGTATAATCATCAGCATTATGATGTCTAAAATTAGGTGTTTTTATCAGAGAAACCCAGTTGGTTATAAAATCATTTTGCACTCTATCGTCACTATTTAATAATTCTTGAATTCCTCCACATTGGCTATGTCCTAATATAATTAAGTGTTCAACTTTCAAAAAGCATATTCCAAACTCTAAGGCAGCACTTGTGCCATGATGAGATCCATCTTTTTCGTAAGGAGGAACAATATTTGCTACATTACGTACAACAAATAAATCCCCTGGATCACATTGTAGTATTAATGCCGGATCTACTCGTGCATCACAACAAGCAACCACCATAATCTTTGGTTGTTGACCATCCCGGGATAGACTCTGCATAATAGATTTATTACCATAAGCATATTTTTTTCTAAATAGCTGATAGCCTTTTAGTATTTTTTCAAAACTTTGTTGCATATATGACCCTCAAGACGTCACTGCAATTATAGCAGATATTTTTCAAGCACTAATAGATTTTAAATTTTTGTAGGCATACCATCCCAACGTTTTATTAAATCAGTATTAATATCAAAAATATCAAGAACCCGCGAAATTGAATAATTTATCATGTCATCCAAGGTTTTAGGTAAACTATAAAAAGCAGGTACTGGAGGTGCAATTATCCCACCATAATTCGTTACTTTTAACATATTTTCTAAATGACCTAGATGTAAAGGAGTCTCTCTTATCATCAACACCAGTTTTCTTCGTTCTTTTAGTGTAACCCCTGCTGCTCTACTGATTAAATTATTCTCAATACTGCCAGCAATTGATGCAAGAGTTCTCATGCTACATGGGGCTATTATCATGCCAAATGTCCTAAAAGCACCGCAAGCAACCCTAGCACCAATATCAGAAAGATTGTAACAGTAATCTGCTAAATCTTTTACTTGTTCTATGGAATAATTCGTCTCATGTAATATGGTAAGATGAGCAGATTTTGAAATAATTAGATGACTCTCAATATTTATCTGCCTCAGAATCTCAAGTAACCTTATACCATATATTGCTCCAGAAGCTCCAGAGATTGCCACAAGCAATTTTTTTTTATTATCGCTAGTCATAGCTATATTTTTTCCTTTCAAAGTGTGTTTGCTTATATTAAAATGATGCTTGGTTTACAAAAAACCAAGCTAAAAAACCAAGCTTTTAACTGATTATGGAGTTTGCAAATGAGTCTCATGAGCCACATACAAAGTTTACAAAAAAAACATAATGATTTAGAAAGACTAATAAATACCGGATTTTTGCATTTGCAAGATAATACTAAAGTCAGGCAGTTAAAGAAACAAAAATTAATATTAAAAGATAAAATTCTATTGCTATATAAAGGTTTCACCAAGAATGCTACTATCTCTCAGAAGTAAAGGATTAGCTATTATTTTGTCTTCGCCCTCGGCTACTGGTAAATCTAGCTTAGCTAGAGCAGTTTTAAAAATTGATAGTAATCTTAGATTGTCCGTTTCTGCAACTACTAGAAGGCCAAGAACAGATGAAGTTGATGGAGTAAGTTACTATTTCAAGACCAAAGAGGAATTTAATAAATTAATTGAGCAAGATGCATTTCTTGAATATGCAAATATTTACAATAATTATTATGGAACACCTAAAAAAGTTGTAGAAGACTTACTAAGTCAAGGGTTAGATGTTTTGTTTGATATAGATTGGCAAGGTACAAAGCTAATAAAAAAAACCTTGCCAAATGTAATTGCAATTTTTATTTTGCCACCGAGTCCTAGTATTTTGCAACAACGAATTAAAAATAGAGGGCAAGATAGTAAAGAATCAATAAAGTTGCGTATGAAATTGGCTACTAAAGAAGTGTATTATGCCAAACAATATGATTACGTGGTTATTAACGATGATTTTGATACCACTCTTGAAACAATATATTCTATAATCACTGCTGAGCGATCGAAAAGAATAAGACTTGATTTAGGCAAGTTTTATAATGATTGGCATGACCAACTCTGATGTTATCCCATAACTGTTGAAAGTTAAAAATCGTCATCGCGAGGCGTTGACAGACGCCGTGGCGATCTTATGAAGTAAACTCTTCTTCACAAGATTGCCACATCGTCGCTTACAGCGACTCCTCGCTAATAGACGGTTTAGGGCTTACAAAGCTCATCGCAATGACGATTTCTTAACTTTCGACAGTTATGGACGTTATTCTAGACAGTAGAGTTTACTATTACCCACAAATATTTATAGAGTTATAGTCAATTGATGAGAAGTTGGTGACGTCGTCACTCGCCTATTACATATAGGCGTCGTTCCATCGCTCCTAGCACCAAATCCTCCTGAAGTGACTATAGCCAACCGCCAACCTTGGATTAATTAGACAAAATTTCTCTCTAACGGTTCTACATTATTTATTTCTTTTATAAATTGTTCTTGTATTGTTTGCAAGTTATCTTGAAAATTATCCCAAAAATTTTTAATTTCTTGTTCGTAAGCAACCAGTTCAGACATAGTCCAATTAAATTGTTCAAAAAGTTTATATAAATTATTTAGTCCGATGTGAAGAACAATTATATTAAGTAATTCTGGAGAAAATAATTTTTTTATCCTTGCTTCTTGTGCTTCTTTATATTCACCATGATTAGCGATGCCAAACTCTGCTATATCATGCATTTGACTAGTCCGTACTTGTATTTCCACATTACGTCTAGATGTACCAATAGTAGTCACAATATGCAAGGAACTATAGCCGTTATCTTTGGGATTAACAATATAGTCTTTATATTTTTCATGGTTACTAGGATATATATCATTAATAATATCCAGTACTTTATAACAGTCTTCTAGCGTATCAACTATAATTCTAAAAGCAATGAGGTCAGTTAATTGATAAAAACCAATACCTTTTCTTACCAACTTCTTTACGATAGAATAAGGGTCTTTTAATCTGCAAGATATCTTCGCTACTATAAAATTCTCTTGCAATTTAGTACTAATAATATCAGTGATATTGTGTAAATTATCAATATCCTCGTATAACATAAAATGCATACTGTTACTTTAATTATTGATTTAGATTATTATATATACTTTACTATCAAGAATTCGCAAGTATTTACGAAGGCAATTCTTCAAAAGCATCGAATATACCTGTAATATTAATAAAAACTATTACCCTGTCAAGATCAAATTATTAATTTATAAATAAGAAAGAGCTTCCAAATGATATAATTTGTTAAATAATTTTTATATCGAATTGAGATTAATGTACTTAGTGTTTAGTTATTTTATGTTATTATAACCTCAGTTTTGGATTAAAATTTTTAATTTTAATCCAAAACTGGCTATAATATCAGAAAAATGCATTCTTGAAGCGCTTCTACGAATGCATTTTAATCTATTATCGCTAATAATCTTATTTTTATTTATATAAAAATAAGATTATTAGCAAATGAAATATTTAACAATCAGGCGTCAAACCGCTTTAAGCCTGATTGTTTACTTTCTCATTCCAATTTCGGATTAATGAAATTAATCCGAAATTGAGGTTTATACAATCAGTTGATTTGAATTTGCTATGTTATAGAGAGGATAGGGTGAAAGTTTTAGTAGTAGGTGCTAATGGTTTTATTGGTTCATATATCACCGCTGAGTTATTAAAAGATAATCATGATGTAGTTTGTGCAGTTAGAGATATAAAAGCTACTAAAAGAAAATTCCCTAACCTAGAAATTTTAGCTTGTGATTTTAACAATGATACTGATCAACAAAAGTGGCTTAACAATTTACAAAATATTGATGTAGTCATTAATGTATCCGGAGTGTTAACTTCAACTAATAACAACAAAATAGAGAATGTTCATTTCTTTGGTCCAAAAGCTTTATTTGATGCATGTATTTTAGCTAAAGTAAAAAGAATTATTCATATTTCAGCTCTTGGTATAGATAATGAGAAAACTACTGACTATGCTATAACAAAGAAAAAAATTGACAATTATTTAAAAACTTTAAAAAATATTGATTGGGTGATTTTACAACCATCGCTTGTGTATACAAGTGGTTGTTATGGAGGCACTTCATTATTTAGATCTCTTGCAGCTTTACCTTGGTTTATTCCTTTAATAGGAGATGGATCACAACAATTCCAACCAATACATATGGATGACTTAACTAAAGTGGTTGTTAATTGTACTAAAAGAGAAGGAAAAATTTGTAGAGTATTAAAAATAGTTGGTCCAGAAATAGTTACAGTAAAAGATATATTGATTAATTTTAGGAGCTGGCTTGGTCTAGACACTGCCAGGCTAATAAAGATTCCTTTAATATTCATTAGAATTGCAGCTAAGTTAGGAGACTTTTTTAGTATAGGACCACTTAATAGCACTTCATATAATATGTTATTACAGCCGAATATTGCAGATAAGAAAGACTTTATCAATTTTACTTCTGTTGTTCCAAGAAGTTTTGAGCAAGGATTAGCCACTGAACCTCTTACTGTCCAATCACTATGGCATGCAAGACTTTTTTTGTTGAAACCACTATTAAAAATCATTTTAGGTTTATTTTGGATTATGACAGGCGTCATTACAGGGGTTTTTACTTCAGAACGAGGTCTGAAAATAATAACAGAGTTAGGATTTAGCAAGCAAATTGCACAAGTTATGTTATATTCAAGCTGTCTTGCTGATATAATTCTTGGAACTCTGATGATGATCAAGCCAAGAATTATAGGAGTATGTATACTACAGATTTTATTAATGCTAGCTTATACATTTTTTCTAACCTTTCTTAAGCCTGATTTATGGCTAGACCCCTTGGGGTCACTTACTAAAAATATTCCCATAATACTTCTTACTCTTGTCCTACTTGCTATAGAAAAGGATAAATAATGGATTGGTATTCTGTCGTCAAAACTATTCACATCATTAGCTCTACTATTTTGTTTGGTACAGGTATTGGTATTGCTTTTTTTATGTGGTGGGCGAATAAAACTGGGGATTTAGCAGCCAAAGTTTATGCAGCACGTACTACGGTTATTGCCGATTTTCTCTTTACTACCACTAGTGCTATTATTCAACCAATTAGCGGCATAATATTAATCAATATAGTTGGATATGATTTCTTTGATTTATGGCTTGTTTTAACTTATTTAGGATACGCTATTACAGGAGCATGTTGGCTACCAGTAGTATGGATTCAAATACAATTACGGAATATTGCAGTCAGAACATTAAAAAATAATGAGCAATTACCAGCACAGTATTATAAATTATTTAATTTATGGTTTTATCTTGGCTGGCCAGCATTTATCAGCCTAGTTATTATTTTCTTTTTAATGGTTTTTAAGCCGATGTAAAATTCGGTGAAATTATCGAAACAATCAGATTTGAGGCTGCTCTGCATCTGATTGTTAAATCATGTCATTGCGAGGAGGCCGTAGGTCGACGAAGCAATCCATATGACAAGCTTCATGGATTGCCACGCTCATGTACATTCGCTCGCAATGACGTGTAGAGAAGGTGTATTTACTAATATTAAAGCCAATTTGGGATAAGAATTAGAAATGAAAATAGCTACTTGGAATATTAATTCTATAAGAATAAGACTACAACATTTACGGGACTTTTTAACAGAAGTAGATCCAGACATTGTTTTGTTACAAGAAATCAAGTGTGAGACTGATAAGTTTCCTTTTGATGAACTATCAGATCTAGCGTATAATTTCTATGTGTATGGTCAGAAATCCTATAATGGTGTGGCTATCTTATCAAAGTTTCCAGCTGATGAAGTGGTAAAAGACTTTCCGGGTATTAATTGTACTAATCAAGCACGGATTATAGAAATATCTCTACAAACTCCTATAGGTTTTTGTAGTATCACTTCATTATATGCACCTAACGGTTCATTGGTAGGTAGTGATAAATTTAAAATGAAATTAGAATTTTATGACAATTTAATTAATTACTTCGAATCCAAGAGATCTCTTGATACTAAGGTGATAGTTGGAGGAGATTTTAATATTGCTCCTTTTGATATTGACGTATACTCCGCAAAAGAGTTACAAAATATTACTTGTTTTACTAGTGAAGAAAAACAACGACTGAGAATTATTTTAAATTCTAGTTTTGAGGATTTATATAGATTATCAAATCCTACTAAGCAAGAATTCTCTTGGTGGGATTATAGAGCAGGTTGCTTCGAACAAAATAAAGGTATGCGTATTGATATGATACTTGCATCAAGCAATGTTGCAGATTATCTAAATGATTGTTACATGCATTATAGTTTACGAACAAAAATTAAGCCTTCTGATCATATACCCGTTGTTGCTATCATTAGTTAACCTCAAATATCGATGTATACTCAGGTAGAACTTCAAGAATTGGCGTTCCCGCGACCAAAGCACAACTGTTGAAAGTTAAAAATCGTCATTACGAAGCGTTGTTATAAGGCTTAAACCGTCTATTAGCGAGCGAACGTACGTGAGCGTGGCAATCCATGAAGCTTGTCATATGGATATCATACTTTTAACTTACAATTGCTTCGTCGACCTACGGTCTCCTCGCAATGACGGTTTTTTAACTTTCAACAGTTGTGGGGTGTTCCCTGCGTAGGTAGGGGGTCTAAAAAAATAGCATGTGTTGCCAAAAAAAATTAAAAAAAGTTAAAGAATGGTTACAAAAAGGTTTTACAGAAATAAAGAAGATTTTATTTGTGAGATATGTAGTGAATTGGTACAAGGAAATGGTTATACTAACCATTGTTCAACATGCTTCTACAGCAAGCATGTGGATATTAACCCTGGGGATAGAGCTTCTAGATGTAACGGACTAATGCAGCCAGTTTCCTATAAACTCGATAGTAAAAAGGGCATAATTCTAACCCATAAATGTCTTAAATGTGGAGAATATAAAAATAACAAGCTTGCGAACACAGATAGCGTAGAGAATTTGCTAGATATTTTCAGTTATGCCTGAATAAATTAGGGATAAGAATTGACAAATTCTTATCCTGAATTCGCGTAATATCAGGGCAATGGCATAAATTCTATCACCATTACTATGGCTTAAACATTTGCGGGTTAACTATAGATCAGTCTATTGTGTTTTTATTACCACAAAGTATCTCTATAACACTATTGATTAATGCTCATAATAGTTTTTAGTTTGCCCTAAGGGAAATAGTATGCTATATATACCGAACTAGGTGGTCTAAGTGGGATTTGGAGAGATTTGTGTTTCACGGGCCTTATTTGAGAATCTAATAAGGGGATTCTTGTCTATATAATTTAAGGAGAAATATTATGAAAAAGTTGTTTTTAATCGCTGCTACAAGTACGGCTCTTTTAACTTCTGCTACATCTTTTGCAGATGTAGGGCAGTTTTATATTAAAGCCGAAGGTGGTGCGACTAAGTTGAATAATACGAAAATGAAATGGGATGATGTTGAAATAAAGAAAGAAGATAGCTTGAAATTAAAATCTAAAACTAACGCGATTTTGGGTCTTGGTGCTGGTTATTATGCCATGGATAATGTTAGAGCAGAATTGACACTTGATTTCCTAGTCAATCCAGAATTTACTAATTCTATATCTAAAACTTCGGGTGCAACTGAAAAAGCGACAGCTAAAGGACAAGTGATGTCATTATTGCTCAGTGGTTATGTTGATTTGTATGATGCAGGTTTTGCTAAATTCTTTGCCGGAGCAGGTATTGGTATGGCTCAAGTAAAAGAAAAGATAAGTGTGGAAAGAACTAAAGACAGTAAAAAGCTATCGGAAGGTTCTGTAACTAAGAAACCCGCTAATAATTTTGCTTATCAGTTGACTGTTGGTGCTTCTGCTAATGTGGCTGATGGTGTGAATGTTGAGCTTGCCTATAGCTGGAGAGATTATGGAGAATCAAATTCTAAAAATAAAGATAAGAAGGAGACTGTAAAACTACCTAAAACTGCTTACAGAGGTCACAATTTAATGGCTGGCTTAAGATTTGATATCTAATAGTAAATAATTTATAGATTTATTATTTTTGTTCTACAAAAGAAGAGGGCTTTTAGTAACCCTCTTCTTTTGTTATTTGTAGGGTGATCTTGAAAATAAGCTAGCGGATTAGTTTAATTTATAGTAAGCTGTAAATTAAAAAATAGAATTATGAAACATTTACTCTTAGTAACGATTACAGCTATTTCACTTTTATTCTCTGTTTCCTCTTTGGCTATTGAAAATCAATTTTATTTGAAAGCAGAGGTTGGGGCGAATAAAATGGCTAATATTAAGTTAAATGATAAAAAATTAAAGCAAAATACCGCTATGTTTCTTGGCGGAGGTTTGGGTTATTATATTCTAAATAATGTTAGAGCTGATCTCATGCTTGCTTGGATTGCTAATCATCAATCTAAGCATTCTTTTGCCGGTACAGACTCAAAAATTAAGCCTCAAATTGCTACTTTAATGCTTAATGGTTATGTGGATATTGTTGATATAAGTATTTGTGAATTTTTTGTTGGTGCTGGTGCTGGAGTTGGTCAACTGAAAAACCAAATTACTAAGAATAATGGTGTATCAGTTTCTAGTGGTAAAAAAAATAACCTAGTCTACCAGCTTACTCTTGGAGCTGCTACAAAGTTAGCCCCAGGAGTAAAAGTTGAAGCAGCTTACAGTTGGAAAGATTTTGGTAGCACAAAAGAAATAAAAAATCATATTAAATCATTAGCATATAAAGGTCATAATGTATCACTCGGCGTCAGGCTTGATGTGTAATATGTTCTAATATTCTGTCATTCCTCTAGCTACGACAACATCATTGAACAATTCGGACACTATATGAAAATACCATACCATTGTGATGTTGCCAAAAGGGTTATATTAAAAGAATCTGCTGCATTAGTTGAATTATCTAATAATATTCCTAGTGATTTTAACAATATAGTAGATTATATAATTAACTATAAAGGTAGGATTATTTTAACCGGCATAGGAAAGAGTGGTTATATAGCTCATAAAATAGCAGCAAGTTTTGCTTCTACCGGTACGGCTGCTTTTTATCTGCACCCAGCTGAGGCTAGCCACGGTGATCTTGGTATGGTAACTGACAATGATGTAGTATTCATGCTGTCTAATTCAGGGGAGACAAAAGAATTATTTGATATAATGAAATATTGTAAGAGATTTTCTATAAAAATAATTGCCATGACTATGAATGCCAACTCTACTATAGCAATCAATAGCGATTTCCTATTATTAATACCAAGAATCAATGAAGCATCTTATATTGCCGCTCCAACAACTTCTTCAGTAATGATGTTATCTCTTGGAGATGCACTTACTACTTCTGTACATGAAGCACGAGGTTTTTCTGAAGATGATTTTCGGCTGTATCATCCTGGAGGAAAGATTGGAGCGAATCTTATAAAGGTAGAGAGCTTAATGCGGGTGAAAGATCAGTTGCCTTTAGTATATGCTGATACCTCATTTACCGATACTATATTGGTTATGAATCAAAAGAGTCTTGGATGTGCTATAGTGGTAGATAAAGATTTGAGTTTGGTTGGTATTATAACAGATGGAGATTTGCGTAGACATATTAATGATAAAATAGATATGAAGTATGCAAGCGATGTAATGACTTCTAACCCAAAACAAATTTCTCCTTCGAAATTAGCGGGAGAGGCTTTAGGTCTAATGAATAGTAAATCGATTACTAGCATACCAGTAACTGAAAATAATATGGTGATTGGTATTGTTCATATCCATGACTTACTTAGGGCAGGAATCAGCTGATGAATGTTCATAATAATGTTGGTAATATTATGGTTAAGATTCCCTTCATAGATAAAGGTAGTAGTGCTATCATTTCATCTTATAGACGTTCAATTAGTTTATCAAAGATCTTATCTTGTTTAGGAATAGTATTAACCTTATATTTTATTTATATAAATTTAAATCCTATCAGTAATAATGCAAAATCAACTGAGGACAATAGTAGCAATAGTGCTTTTAATCCAAATGATAAAGATTATGAAATAAAAATTTCAAATTCAATTTTTAAGGGGTTCAATAAAAACTTAAATCCTTACCAGATTCAGGCTGTGCAAGCAGTTAGGACTTTAGGTAATCAATATAAACTAGAAGAAATTAATGCTACATATAAAATAAATGATAACAAAGACTTAGTGATCAGTGCAAAAAATGGTATATTAAATGAGAGTAGTCGCATATTAAAATTAAAAGATGATGTACAGTTTTTTTTAGGAGAAAGCACATTAAAAGCACAAGAAGCCCAACTGAATCTACTAAATAAAGAAACATATAGTAACACAGGAGTGGTATTATCTTATAAAAATTGTAAAATTACTTCTAATAATTTTAGTGCTACACATGATAATGATATTATAAATTTCAAAGGTAATGTATCGACGGTTATTGATGTATCGGATTTTTAGCATAATTTGCTATGTATTGTTTTTTCTAATCATAAGTTCATCCGTAGCCTATGGGAAACATCCGTACTCAAAACATTCGAGTATGGATAGATTATATATTCATTCTGACAATTTAGTAATTGATCAAACTAAGAATCAAGCTTGTTTTACAGGAGAGGTGATTTTGTGGTTTGATGATATGATGGTAAAAACAACTAATTTAGAAATTTTTTATAAAACAGTTGATAATAAAAAAACTATTGATTACATCTCCATACCGTCAAGATTGATTGCTAAGAGGAATAATAGTCAAGAGTTACTAACTGCTACTTCTGCAAAATATTTTGTAGAAAGAAAAGAACTAGTACTGCTTGGTGATGTAATAGTACAGAATAAGGATGGTATTATAAAAACTGACAAACTAGTATATTATACGGAACTCAATAATATAGATTATACCAAATCAAAAAATTAGTTATGTAAGAAATTTTTTAAAGTATGCCGCATTTAATAATAGAGAAATTACAAGTAAGTAGTATTTCAAAATCTTATAATAAGAGAGTGATCCTAAACGACGTATCTCTTCAATTAAAAACAGGAGAAATAGTTGGTCTTTTTGGTCCAAACGGTGCAGGTAAAACTACCTGTTTTAGTATTATTATAGGACTTACCAAACCAGATAGTGGAGCATTATTTTATAATGATCATGATATTACTCATTTACCAATTTATTTAAGAGCTAGGTTTGGCTTTAGCTATCTTCCTCAAGGACCATCAATTTTCCGTGGGCTATCTGTAGGAGATAATATTAGATTAATGCTAGAGGTTTTAGAAAATGACCAAGAAATTATCGAACAAAAAACATTAGATTTGCTTAAAGAATTTTCTATTCTTCATCTAAAAGACATGCCAGCAATAGGACTATCCGGCGGAGAAAGACGTAGGCTAGAAATCGCAAGAACAATAGCACTAGATCCCAAATTTATTATGCTTGACGAACCACTTGCAGGCATTGATCCGTTAGCAATTGAGGATCTTAAAAATTTGATTGTTCACTTACGTAACCGCAATATCGGCATCCTAATTACCGATCACAATGTTAGAGATACTCTTAATATAGTTGACAGAGCCTATGTTATTTACGAAGGAAAAGTCCTATTAGAAGGAACTCCACAAGAAATAGCCACAAGCTATCAAGTAAAGGAAGTATATCTAGGGCAATCTTTTTGTTTGTAATAATAGACTTCCTGCATAAATCAATCTAGTTGGTGATTTTGTCGTCGAAATTCGCCTTCGCTCCTCACGTACGTCTGTGTACGCTGCGGTGCTCGGCTTCGTTTCTTCTAAAAATCCCTCAACTATTTTTGACTTATGCAGGAAGTCTAATAGACATACTGTAATTGTAGGTAACCATACACTTTAAATTATCTATCCTATAACTTACAAAATCTTATACCTATTTTCAACTATTTTCTTTCAAAACTTAAATACTCGTGAACGGTTACACCTCGACTTGGTAATTCCTGCTACTATCATGATTTTGATTCTATCGTCTATCAACTCTTCATTTACGAGCAGTATACTTCATTATTTTAGAACGAAGTCAAAGTTCAGAAAGAACAGCTTCAAAAATAAATTAAGTTCAATTTAAACAGGAGTCATTTTACAGGATATCTATACATGAAAAAATTACCAGCAGAAGTAGATATTTTTTAGCTTACTATTATGTCAACCTGATCAACACATATTTTTTCTTACCTACGGATATCTTAATAACTTGGTTGTCCTGCATAAAGATCAAATCAATAACCATGTTTTCGTCTTGGATTAATTGATTATTGATTTTTGCTCCAGCCCCTCTAATCAACCGACGTCCTTCGGATTTTGATTTAGCAAGACCTGCTTCATAAAGTAACTCATATGCTGGAATACCTAGAGCTAACCTCCCCTGTTCTAGATAAATAGTTGGTAAATTGCAATCAATTTCTCCTTGTTCAAAAAGCTTGGTAGCTGTTTCTAAAGCTATCATAGCTGCCTCTTTACCATGACAAAGTTTAGTTAAATTAAAGGCTAATTGCTTTTTGGCACTATTAATATCAGATGCACTAAGTAAGATAAACTCTTGCATGGCATCTTCTCCTAACTCACTATATAATTTTGCGAACTTGACCACATCTTGATCTTCACAATTCCGCCAATATTGATAATAATTGTACGGGCTTAACATATCCTCATTTAGCCACACAGCTCCACCAACAGACTTGCCCATTTTGTTGCCAGAAGCAGTTGTTAGTAAGGGAGTAGTCATACCAAAGACTTCATTACCTGTTAGTTTCCTTGTAAAATCAACGCCCATTACTATATTACCCCACTGGTCACTACCACCTATTTGTAAAGAACAACCATATAGTTTATTTAAATGATAAAAATCGTAGGCTTGTAGCAACATATAATTAAATTCTAAGAAACTCATATGTTGCTCTCTCTCTAAACGTAATTTTACAGAGTCCATAGATAACATACGATTCACAGAAAAAAAACTACCAAAATTGCGAAGAAAATCTAAGTAATTTAACGATTCTAGCCAATTTGAATTATCAACTAATATTGCATCATTTTCCCCAGTACCAAATTTAATAAATTTTGATAATGATTTTTTTATACCTTCAGCATTTTGGGCAATTTCTTCTTTTGTTAAAGATTTCCTTGCCTCATCTTTACCAGTAGGATCACCAATTTTACTAGTTGCCCCTCCTAGGAGTACTATTGGCTTATGACCATATTGTTGCAATAAACGCAGTATCATAATTTGCATCAGACTACCTACATGTAAAGATTGTGCTGTACAATCAAAACCAATATAAGCAGAGATTTTGCTGTTTTTCATTAGCTCTGTTAGTTTTTCTAAATCAGTACATTGATATAGAAAACCTTTACTATCAAAATCTTTAATAAACATTTTTAAAACTAATTTTTTTTTAATATTTATTATTTTGTAGCAGAATTGAAGACCTCTACTTCAATTTTGCCACTCAACTTTTATCCAAAAACTTGAAAATTGATTTATCAATTCTTCAAGTTTTTGAAGTAGGTCAATATAGGAGCAGATATAAAAATAGATGAATATGTACCAACTATTATACCAAAAAACACTAATACACTAAAACTATAAATAGCTTCCCCACCAAATATTACCAAAGCTAGGTTTGCGAGTAAGGTTGTAACAACTGTTAGAATAGTTCTAGACAGAGTTTCATTAATACTCAGATTAATAATTTGTGGCATTACTTTCTTATGTGATTTACGTAAATTTTCTCTGATTCTATCATAGATAACTACTGAATCATTCACAGAATAACCTATTATGGTAAGAATAGCAGCTATGGAGCTTAAATTGAAGTCTAGCCTCATTACACTCATAAAACCTAAGCTTAGTATGGCGTCATGTAACAAAGCTACAAGTATACCAAGCCCAAAATACCACTCAAATCTAACCCAAGTGTAAACCATTATGGCAAGAAACGAAAGAATTAGTGCCGTTATTCCTGATTTTATCAGTTGAGTACCAACTTGTGGACCAACAAAATCTACTTTACGGTACTCAAATTTATAAGGAAATTGGTTTTTTAAAGTTGATTTTATAAGATCAATATTTTGCATTAAAGTATCTTCACTATTGCTGCCAACTCGTATTGACAAATCATGCTGATTACCAAAATTTTGCAATATTACTTCACCAATCTTAAGGTTATTAAGTACTTCACGCATTTTGGTTAAATCAGGGTCTTGATCAAGCCGCACTTCTATAACAATCCCACCAGCAAAATCAATACCAAAATTAAATTTGTAAATCCCTATCCAAATAATACTTACAAGAGATAAAATAATGGATATCGTATAACTTACTTTTTTAAATTTGATAAAATCCAAGTTGATTTTATCAGGTAAAAGCCTTAATGGATATAATTGCATTATTGAATTCTTTAATTTATATACCGAGAGCTTGTCTATACAATTCTAAGATCGCATCTTGTTCAGCTAGCTTATTTTTATCAAGTTTTTTTAATTTTAACACCGACTTCATAGCCTTGGTATCAAAGCCACTAGAGCTGGCTGCATCAAATATATCTTTTATTGCTTCAGATAATTCAGCTTTCTCTTGTTCAAGTCCTTCTATTTGATTTATATATTGTTCTAATTGTTCTTTAGCTATCACTTCTGTCATAAAATTCAAGTTTATTGTTTATCAAAAATTGTATACTCTTCTGCTTTGAAGAATTGTTTTTTGAAAATGTCATGGATTCGCATGCTCACGTACTATATGTACGTTCCGCTTGCTCACCATTCATTTTCAAATCCAATTCTCCAAATCATTTGAGTATAATATGGCTAGTATATATTATTTTATCAAGCCACTAAGTAATTTATAGATAATTTTGCTATAAATGCTAGAAAAATCTTTAGATTAGTTACCCCAGCATCCGTAATGGAAGTCAATAAAAAATAGTAACTTAACATAAATTTTCATTCCAAGAAGAATTATTTTTTACAATAGAGTGCATAAAAGCTAGTAATTTACGCATAACAGCAACAAGAGCAACTTTTGCTGGTTTATGTTTAGCAATTAAGTGGTCATAAAAATTGCGTAAGCACTTATTACATCGTAAGGCAGCTACTGCAGCCATATAAAGAACTCTTCGAAGATTACCTCTACCTGCAAAAATACTTCTTCTACCTTTATAACTACCACTTTCTCTAGCAAAAGGAGCAAGACCTACTAAAGATGTTAACTGCCTAAAAGTAATATTGCCAAGCTCTAGGGCTTCACATATTACAGTGCTAGTAAGAGTAATGCCAACTGCTGGAATAGAAGTAAGCCGATCAATTTTATCCTTTATTTCTTGAGCTTGAGAAATTAATTCTTTAATACTGTCATCAATCTCTTGTAATTGTTCTCTTCTTTTTAATAAAGCATGTAACTGTTGTTGGCTATTACTATCATAAGTAACATTCACTGGTAAAGCAAAGCACGTTGCATAATCATGCAACAATTTACTATCGATATTATCAGTTTTAGCAAGCCATCCTTTAGCTTTAGCATAACTACGCACTTTATTAGGGTGTACTGTAGCAAAAGGCAATTTATTTATTTTTAAAAATTCTCTTAAATTATGTTCATATCCACCAGTAGGTTCAAAGACAACATTTAATTCAGATAAGACAGGATAGTATTTATTAATAGTGCTAAGCATAGTAGTAAAGCCATGTTGGTAGCTGGTATATAGATACTTAAAGTTTTTTTACTAACGTCCACACCAATATAAGTTGTTGCCATATAGAGCCTCATGATTTATATTAATAATAGGATACGCTACATACTCATACGCAAGGTTTAAACCTTATGACATCCGTTTGTAGTCTTTATCCAAACAGGATGGGTCTTTGCTCAGGTACGAAGTCTTTAAAATTCAAAGCTTCAATTCGAGATACAGTTTACCCATCCTGCCACTATATATAACTGATCATGTTATATTTATCATGGTTTTTTTTATTGTATGAATTCGTGATAAGAATTAGTTAATTCTTATCACGAATTGGCTTTAATATAAGGAAAAATGCATTCTTAAAGCGGTTAACGCGAATGCATTTTAAACCTTTCCAAAGCTAGAAACATGATTTTAATCTTTTAAAATCATGTTTCTAGCAAAATATTAATTTAACAATCAGATGCAGAGCCGTCTCAAATCTGATTGTTTCGATAATTTCACCGAATTTGGGATAAGAATTGACAAATTCTTATCCCAAATTCGCGTGTTAAGAGTTTGACTATTTTTTTATTTATAAAAATTTTATTTTATGCACAATACTGATATTATAATAATTGGTGCAGGTCCAGTTGGTCTATTTGCTATTTTTCAAGCTGGGATGCTTGGTATGCGTTGCCATGTTATTGACTCCCAAGAGATAATAGGAGGCCAATGCAGCCAACTTTACCCGGAAAAACCTATATATGACATACCAGCATATCCTAAAATTATGGCAGAAGAGTTGATAGCACAATTGGCATTGCAAGCACAACCGTTTGATCCGGTTTATCATCTAAATCAGCAAGTAGTGCAGTTAAAAAAAAAAGAGGGGCAATTCCAAATTACCACTTCTAAAGACATCCTAGTTACTGCTAAGGTTATTATTATAGCTGCTGGATGCGGCTCTTTTGGACCTAACAGACCTCCATTACCTAATATAGAAGCATTTGAGGGAAAATCAGTATTTTATTTTATCAATAACCGCAATAGTTTTGCCAACAAAGAAATTGTAATAGCTGGTGGAGGGGATTCGGCTGTAGACTGGGCAATATCACTCTCTGAAATTGCTAAAAAAATATATTTAGTGCATAGGCGTGAGAAATTTCGGGCGGCGAATGAAAGTATAAGGCAACTCAAAGAACTAGCAAATAGTGGCAAAATTGAGTTAGTAATTAATTATCAACTGGACCATTTAGTAGGAAAAGACGGCAAACTAGAAGCAGTCAACGTCAAAGATTTTGAGGGAAATATTTGTACTTTACCCGCGAATATTTTATTACCATTCTTCGGACTTGCCCAAGAATTGGGCCTCATAAAAAATTGGGGATTAAATCTCAAAACTAATCATATAGTTGTAGAACCTTCATATTTCGAAACAAATATTTCGGGCATTTATGCAATTGGCGATATTGCTAGTTATCCTGCAAAATTAAAATTAATTCTTACTGGTTTTGCCGAAGCAGCTAGCAGCTTACATCACGCCTATGGCAGGGTATTTGAGGGTAAGGCCTTACACTTCGAATATTCAACTACCAAAGGAGTGCATAAATAGTGAATGAACGTAGTAATATAATCAATGGCAAATATGTTGCAGAACAAATATTATCTAAGTTAAGGGCAGAGATTAATTTAATCAAGGAACAACACAAGTTAGTACCAACCCTTGCTATTATACTAGTGGGTGATAACCCAGCTAGTAGTATATATGTAAGAAATAAGATCAAAGCAGCAGGAGCAATTGGTATGAACGCCTTGCAAATAAATTTGCCCAATGAAATTGATATTGACCATATGCTGCATGAAATCAGTATGCTCAACAATGATTCAAATATTTCTGGAATTATCGTACAACTTCCTCTACCTGAACATATCAATAAAAATTTAATCTTATCTGCCATCGATCCTAGCAAAGATGTCGATGGTTTCCATCCTATAAATGTTGGTTATCTACATAGTAACTCAGGCAATGGCTTTATACCTTGCACGGCTCTTGGTTGCATTGATTTACTTAAACAAGTTGAACCAAATTTAGCTGGAAAAAATGCTGTAGTTATAGGGCGTTCTAATATTGTAGGTAAACCATTATCAGCTTTATTACTTAGAGAAGATTGTACTGTGACTATATGCCATTCAAGAACTCAAAATTTAAGTTCTATAACTTCCCGTACTGATATAGTAATATCTGCTATTGGATCTCCTTTAACACTAACAAAAGAATATTTCAGTCCTAACTCTATAGTTATTGATGTTGGTATTAGTAAACTTCCTAATAGCGACAAGATGGTAGGAGACATTGATTTTACCAATGTTGTTGATAAAGTGAGATATATAACCCCAGTTCCAGGCGGTGTTGGACCAATGACTGTCGCTTATTTGTTAAAGAATACACTTAAAGCAGCGAAACAAAATATAACACATATTAACCCCAATTCGTGATAAGAATTAACTAATTCTTATCACGAATTGGCTTTAATATAAGGAAAAATGCATTCTTAAAGCGGCTAACGCGAATGCATTTTAAACCTTTCTAGAGCTAAAAACATGATTTTAATCTTTTAAAATCATGTTTCTAGCAAAATATTAATTTAACAATCAGATGCAGAGCCGTCTCAAATCTGATTGTTTCGATAATTTCACCGAATTTGGGATAAGAATTGACTAATTCTTATCCCGAATTCGCGTATATTAGGTATAAAAGATGAGCTGGCTTTGTAAAGGTATTATTGTCATTTATTGGTTTCTAACCATAGCCTATGCTGAAATAGACCTCTTGCATAACTCTACTTCTACTGGTAATTTGGGCATCGGGACTAGACTCGAATCCTCACGTACACTAGAGTACGCTACGATTCTGCGTTCCGATCCTCCTACAAATTCCCTAGTAGAAGCGAATTCTGCTAGAGCTCTAATATTAGAGAATAAACCTCTTGATAACAAAGCTACTGATCAACTCAAAATATATTTACGTGAAATAAAATCCATGGCTGTGGACTTTAGCCAAGAGGATTCAGCAGGGAATAAAGCTGAAGGTAAGTTATTAATAAATAAGCCTTCTAAGTTTCGATGTAATTATTACCCACCATTCCCTTTGGTGGTTATTGGTAATGCTAATTATGTTTCTGTGTATGACTATGATATGAAACATGTAAGTCGTATTAAGGCAGAAGAGAATGTATTTAATTTTTTATTAGAAGATAGTATAGATTTTGATAAATATTTCAAAATTGAGTCAGTAATAGATCAAGATAATATGTTTAAAATTACTATTTACCATACTTTATCAGAACGACATAGTCAGATTACCTTTGATAAAAAAACTAAACAAATAAAAAAGCTAGAAATACTTGAAGATGAAAATGTTATTACCAT
The DNA here is from genome assembly GCF_964026575.1 of Candidatus Tisiphia endosymbiont of Melanophora roralis. Classification (NCBI taxonomy): domain Bacteria; kingdom Pseudomonadati; phylum Pseudomonadota; class Alphaproteobacteria; order Rickettsiales; family Rickettsiaceae; genus Candidatus Tisiphia; species Candidatus Tisiphia endosymbiont of Melanophora roralis. Next base: position 1,301,342 of record NZ_OZ032161.1, on the reverse strand, counting down.
AATATTTAATCATATTGCAAAAGTACAAAAATTTGATGATGATTTATTTAAGCTTAAGAATCCAGACATATTCAGAACACCAAGTAGACTGACAAAAAGCGATATAGAAAAAAAATACAATTTAGCTACTTAAATAACTTGCCTCTAGATGATAAAAGAACTATTTTATCATGTGCTAGTAGTGGGCATTGGTGCTGTTCAGGTGGTCAGGTTCGAAAGGAAGCAGCCAAAATAGTCTCTAGTGGGTCATTACTAGCATACTCTTCTGTTTTCAAGAATTGGATTTGAAATCATTTGAGTAGATCATATTTTTGTGAATATACCATAGTGACAAAAACAACTGACCAATATATTAATTTTGCTAGAAAATATCGCCCTACTAATTTCTCTGAGCTATACGGACAAGAAGTTTTAACAAAGATTTTAAGCTATACTATTCTAAAAAATCGTATATCTCAAGGTTATCTTCTTACTGGTATTAGGGGTGTTGGCAAAACTACTTCAGCACGTATTATCGCTAAAACTATTAATTGTACCAATCTGATAGTTGAAGGTGATAGTATTAAACCTTGTGAGAGTTGTCAGAATTGTAGCAGTTTTAATAAAAATAACCATCCCGATATAATTGAAATTGATGCTGCTAGCAAGACAAGTGTTGATGATATCCGTAAAATAATAGAAAGTAGTGAATATAAGCCGCTAATCGCTAGGTACAGTATCTTCATAATTGATGAAGTTCATATGCTATCTAAAGGTGCATTCAACGCTCTACTTAAAATCCTTGAAGAACCACCAGCACATGTAATATTTATATTTGCTACTACTGAACCACAAAAAATTCCATTAACCGTAATTTCTAGATGTCAGCGATATGATTTAAGGAGGCTAACATTTGATGAAATTTTTCAATTGCTTCAGTTCATCGCTAAAAAAGAACAGTTAAACGTTGAGATAGAGGCTATGAGAATAATTGCGTCTAGATCCGATGGTTCAGCTAGAGATGCAGTTTCAGTACTAGACCAAGCAACTAGTTTGGCAGCAGGATATTTGATCACTCCTGAAATCGTTTATCAAATACTTGGTTTAGTGGATACAGCTAGTATAATTAAGTTTTTTGAATATATTATTCAAAAAGATGCTGCTAAATCGATTGATTTAGTAAACAATCTCTATATGTCTTCAGCAAATTTAGAAACTTTTGTAGCATTAGTTGCTGATTTTACTGCCTATCTTAATAAAATAAAGATATTATACTCAAATGATTTGGAGAATGGGGACAATAAACAAGGGGTGAGCGAACTAGGCGTACATGAAGTACGTGAGTACGCGAATACCCCGCAAGTATTTGCAAAAACCAATTCTTCAAAGCAGAATAGTATACCTAATTATCAAAATCCTATATATGTATCTTTTAATGATAATGTTACAAATATTTTAACAAAAATTACTCTTCCTCAATTATCTATTATTTGGCAAATATATAGTAAAGGAATTATAGAGATGAGAACTTCACATAATCAATTGATAGAAGCTGAAATGCTGGTGATAAAATCTATTTACTCCCAGATGTTGCCATCGCTAGAAGAATTAGCGGAATATAATGATGGGGAACAACTAGAACAGCCGGTATTACAACAATCAACTCAGAATTATCAAATTACCGCTCTTCTTATCGATTTTCTTGAGTTTTTACATTTGCATAATGAGATGGAAGTTTATTACAGATTACTAAACCAAGTGGAGTTAAAATCTTTTGTTCTTCAAACTATAGAAATTGCTGGAAGCGATCTCAATACAAAAATAAAAGAACAAATTGCTAATTTATTATTTGCTTGGTCAGGGAAAACTTGGAATGTTATCATTACAAAACAGTTAAAAATAATCACTCTTAAAGAACAATTGCTAAATAAAGTAAAATCAAGTCAAGATTGGAAAATTTTAACACAACACTTTCCAAATGTTACAATTTCAGATATTTTGTTAGAAAATTAAAAGGGACATAGTATGACAAATTTTAATCAATTTTTAAAACAAGCTCAGTCAATGCAGAAAAAAATGCAAGCAATGCAGGAAAAAATGGCAAATGCTGAATATTTTGGGAAAGCAGGTGGTGGGTTAGTAAATATTACCGTTAGTGGTCGTGGTGAGGTTCGAAAGGTCTCCATTGATTCCTCTTTGCTTAAAGAGACAGAGAAGGAATTATTGGAAGATTTAATTGTTGCTGCTTTCAACGATGCTAAAAGCAAGGTCGATGAAGATTCACAAAACTCTATGTCTGATGCTTTAGGTAATATTGGTTTGCCACCTGGACTAAAGATGCCATTTTAAATCCTCCCAACTTCCGCATGGAGGATTTGTTGCATGAATCATGAGTAGGTCATTCCCGCGTAGGCGGGAATCTATAATATCTCATAGCCTTTGCAGGCATGTCTATAGCAACTACCGTTCGCGGCTTTTAAATTGCCCTGACTTATTATTTAGCAGTTTTTTCTTGCTTAGATAAAAGCTGTGCTTGCTCAATACTCTTGTCTAATTCCACTTGACTACAAATTCCAAGTAAAACTGGATCACGTGGGCGAATGTTTTTCATGTTCCAGTGACTACGATCACGGATAGCTTCTATGGTTGACTTAGTAGTACCAATGAGTTTTATAATTTGATTATCTAAAATTTCTGGACAATTTTTAAGTAACCAATATATCGCGTCTGGTTTATCCTGACGTCTAGCAATAGGAGTATATCTAGATTGTTGTTTTTTCTTTGTACTTACCAAATCATAGGCACTACTCACAAAAAGTCTTAAACTACTACTTGGATCTTTCGTGCAACGCATTATTTCTTCTTGAGTTAATTGTCCTCCAGCAATAGGATCTAGCCCCATAATACCTTGGGACACTTCACCATCAGCAATGCCTTTAATTTCAAACTCATGAATCCCACAAAAATCAGCTATCTGCTTAAACGTTAAAGCAGTATTATCAATCAACCAAATAGCAGTTGCTCTAGGCAGTATGGGTAATTTTTGTTGTGAACTCATAGTAAAAAACTAATAATATAATATTGATATGTCTAGAAAAGATATAGTCTCTTCTAACTAATAAGTCAACAATAGACATCTTAGACTATTTCAATTTCTCGCTTAATTAGGTCAGGCTAAAACCTAAAACCAATACCTACTGCAATCATTAACGGATTAAATCTTACTTTAGATGATATAGGTTGTTTTATTAAACTATTTTTATAATCAACTTTGGTCTTAAGAAAATACTGCCTTACATCTAAGTTAATCAATGTATCATCCTTAGCATATAAGTCAACCCCGATCTGTAATACAGCACCGTGACCATTTTTGACTGTACATCCTTTAGATTTACTGAACATATAAGCTCCATGATAACCAACGCCAACATAAGGTCTAATAGCACCAAAGGGAGCTATATGATATTGTCCCGTGACAGTCAGGGGAATCATATAAAGATCTTTTCTCTTACCAACATCTGCTGGATTACCACCATAATTATAAGCCACATTCTTTAAACTATTATTTTTAGTACGTAATACATTAAAACCTAAAGATAACTCTGCAGCAACATTACTAGCAAAGAATATTGATGTAGAAGCATCAAAACCGTAACCATTTTCAACAAAATTACCGATCGATACTGGGCTTGCGGCGGTAGCCTTAGGAAAGCCTTTTTGCTTTGCACTAGATTTTATCCCCCCCCCTCTTATTTTAAAAACAAGATTACCTTCATTTTCATAATAATCGGCATCATAGTCATTATTAGTTAAATCAGAATTAGCAAAGCTAGAGATACTTACACAACTTGCCAACAGCAATATTCCAAATTTTTTCGTGACTTTTATCATAACTATAAACCTTTGCTTGCTTTAAATATATTGCTGTATTATATATATTCTTTCTTATTTGGAAATCAAATTGATAATAAGATTTTTAAACTTGTTCAACATTAGTGACACTATAACACTAAATATAGAAAACACTAATACAAAAAATATAAAAAAATAATGAATTAAGGTCTATACAATGAATAATAAATTAAAAACTTATTTTGTTGGTATTAGTTGGTTTATATTAAGCTTGGTAAGTAGTGCAACTAATGACATAACAGCAAAATATCTTGGACTTAGGCTACATAGTTTTGAGGTGACTAGTTTTCGCTTTTTCTTTAGTGCTTTAATTCTTGTCCCTTTTATTTTATATTATGGGAAACAGACTCTTAAAACTAATCGTCCTTTTATACATATTGCAAGAGGGGTTTTATTGTTTTTTGCAATGACGTGTTGGATTTATGGTCTCAGTATTGCCCCCGTGACTACTGCTACAGTTATTGGTTTTGCTACACCTTTATTTACTCTAGTTCTAGCAGTTTTTTTCTTAAATGAGAATATTATTTGGCAAAGATGGGCAGCAACTTTATTTGGTTTTATTGGTATTGTTATTACCCTAAAACCTCATGCTAGTGACTTTAATCCACAGATATTAATTTTTGTCTTAGCTTCTGTAGCTTTTGCAATGTTAGATATTATCAATAAGAAATTTGTAGTAAAAGAATCAATGATTAGTATGCTATTTTATTCTGCTCTAGTAACATCTTTAGTATCAATACCACCATCAATAATGTATTGGCAAACACCTACCAGTTCAGAATTTATTTTGCTATTTACCTTAGGAGCTGGGGGTAGTTTAATCTTATTTTTCTTATTAAAGGCTTTCTCTCTAGTTGATGCCACTGCCACCGCCCCTTATAGATATTTAGAGTTAATAATTTCAGCATCAGCTGGATATCTTGTGTTTAATGAAATACCTGAAAACAGTACTTTATACGGAGCATTGATAATAATACCTGCAACATTGTTTATAATATATTCTGAGAAAGGAAATATAACACAAAATGATAAAGCTACTGCATGAAGAAGTACTAGCAATACCTCAATTCGATATAAGAATTGTTAATTCTTATATCAAATTGGCTTGTTATAAGGAAAAATGCATTCTTGAAGCGATTCTACGAATGCATTTTAATCTATTACCGCTAATAATCTTATTTTTATATTGTATAAAAATAAGATTATTAGCAAATTAATATTTAACAATCAGGTAAAGAACCGCTTCAAACCTGATTGTTTCTATATGTATCCATGAATTCGATGTAACAAGTTACATCGAATTCAGGCTAGCAATGCTTGTTCTTTTCAAACATTTTGTTGAAATGATATTGAATGTACAATATCATGTACTATATGTGTATATACTCAAATGATTTGGAGAATTGGATTTGAAAATAAGGGGCGAGCAAGCGGAGCGTACGTAAGTACGCGAGTCCTTGATATTTCCAAAAAACAATTCTTCAAAGCAGAAGAGTATACTTATAAGGGAGATAAATTATGAACGTACAGACAATATCGGTAGCAAGAGCTAATTTATTTAGCCTTGTACAAGAAGCAAACGAAACACATAAACCAGTATATTTAAAAGGTAAGCATTATGACGCAGTGCTATTATCTAGAGAAGACTACGAATCTTTGCAAGCAACATTAGAATTATATTCGATACCTGGATTAGTTAAGGAAATACTAAAAGCTCGGCAAGAACCTTTGGATGAGTGCTTAAATGAAGATGATATAAATTGATGTCATTGTACAATTTGAAATTTACTAAAAAATCATTTAAAGATTTTCAAAAGTTAAAGTCAGAAAAATTTGATAATAAGGCTAGAAAACTATGGACTGAATTAAAAATAATCCAAGACCTATCAGCAGTGAAAAACTCGTAGGCAACTTAAAAGGTTGCTATTCTCTAAGAATTAATATCAAACATAGATTGATATACGAAATTTTTGAAGATGAAAAGACTGTACTAATAATCAGCTTGAGTGGGCATTATGAGTAAGCCATCATATATGTTGCTAATAAACGCGAATTAGGGATAAGAATTAACTAATTCTTATCCCTAATTGGGGTAATAAGCGTTCTAACCCTTGATAGCCAAAAAATAATAAAAAATATGAATAAACGTAAGTTGGTTTTTGCAAGCGGTGTAGCAAATGCATTTGAGTGGTATGATTATGCACTATTTGGTTACTTTGCTCCTGTAATAGGGGCAAAGTTCTTTCCTGGATCAAGTCCTAGCTCGTCTTTATTGCACGCTTTTTTGGTATTTGCTATCGGTTATTTAATGAGACCAATAGGTGGGGTATTTTTTGGGGTACTGGGAGATCGTTTTGGTAGAAAGACTGCTCTAAGTACATCTATATTTTGTATGTCTCTGCCAACGGCACTAATTGGCATATTACCAACTTATGACAATATAGGTGTTACCGCTACTATATTAATGATTCTACTTCGGATGCTGCAAGGTTTATCAATGGGCGGAGTACTTACTGGCTCAATTGCATTTGCTATTGAACATACAGGTAAGGTGCATCGTGGCTTTACTGGTAGTATACCAATGTCCAGTATTTGTATTGGCATATTATTTGGATCAGTCATTTCACAGCTTATACAAAGCCTTTTATCAGCACAACAATTTAATGATTGGGGGTGGAGAATACCATTTTTATTAGGAATTTTTATTTTATTTGCTGGACTTTATATAAAAAAATATACCAGTGAAACCCCTAGTTTTCAAAGTATAAAAGAAGATGGTGGGATTTTAAAATCTCCTCTGAAAGAAGTTATCTCTGTATATTGGATTGATATGTTAATATCAATCTTCATCAATTCTACAGGTTCAGTAATATTCTATCTACAAGCTACTTATCTAATGTCATTTTTGAGGATAAATCGTGGTTTTACCGATGACCAAGTTAGCAATTTAGCTAATTATTGTTATATAATCATGGCTATTGTTACTTTATGTTCTGGCTATTTATCTGATGTAATTGGTCGAAAGAAAATTTTTGTGATTAATTTACTGGTAATTATTTTAGTTATCCCTTTTTTGATGAATGTAATTGAAACTGGAGAATTTTGTTTTATAATTATATCTCAAATCGTATTATCAATTTTAGCTGCTTGTTATATTGGTCCTGAACCTGCACTGCAAGCTGAATTTTATCCAACCAATATCAGAAATACTGCTTTATCATTGTCTTATAATACAGCAACCAGTATTTTTGGTGGTACAACACCTTTAATACTAGAATATCTTGTACAAAAAACTGGTACTATTACTTCATCTATTTATTATGTAATTGCTTGTGCTATTTCAAGCCTAATAGCTCTTTGTTTTTATAAGGATCGTTCAAGAGGGTAACAACTAATACGCGAATTTGGGATAAGAATTAGTCAATTCTTATCCCAAATTCGGTGAAATTATCGCAACAATCAGATTTGAGACGGCTCTGCATCTGATTGTTAAATTAATATTTTGCTAAAAACATGATTTTAATCTTTTAAAATCATGTTTTTAGCTTTAGAAAGGTTTAAAATGCATTCGCGTTAGCCGCTTTAAGAATGCATTTTTCCTTATATTAAAGCCAATTCGTGATAAGAATTAGTTAATTCTTATCACGAATTGGGGTTTAACGATACCGGGATTTTATGTTAGAATGGATAAATAATCAACTAATCAGTTTAAATTAATTTTGTATCATGATAAATTTTTATTTAGTTATCAATATTTTGTTCATTGGTTTAATGATCTATTTATTAATTAAAAATGTAAATATTTTTGTCAAACTCTTAGTGCTAAATAGTTTAACTAGTATAATAACCTTATTCATTTGTTTTCTTGGTTCATTTAAAATGAATAATTGTTATCTAGACATTGCTATAATTTATTTTCTCTTAAGTTTTATAGCAAGTGGAGCATATTTAAAGTATTTTATCAATCAATCTAATAATGTGATGTGATGGAAAAAGAAATAGTAATATTGGGTTGTGGTTTCAGTGGTATGCTTACGGCATTATCGTTTGCGAAAGAGGATATCAAGACTACCATCCTTGAGTATCAATCGATAAATTCTGATAATTTTTGTACTGATATTAGAACGACCGCTTTAACCCCTGCTTCTGTGCAGTTTCTAAGAGACCTTAATGTATGGTTTGAGATTGAGAAGATAGCTAGCAAAATGTTGGACGTCTATGTTGTTGATAATAAAGCACCAGAGATGTTATGTATGTCAAATATTAAGGGGAATGATGCACTAGGTTATATAGTAAAAAACAGTGAATTTAAGAAAATATTACTAGCAAATGTTAGAAAAAACCCTTTGATTAAGGTAATTGATCAGTGTGATTATAAAAAAGTTGATAGTAAACCTGATCATTCAACCATATATCTAGATGACAATAAGACTATGAATAGTGACTTATTGATTGTTTGTGATGGACGTAATTCTAAAGTTCGTCAATATTATTTTTTTAATAAAATAGAGAGAACCTATAACCAAATCGCCTTGACATTTGATATTAAGCATGAGAAAGATCACGAAAATTGTGCTATTGAACATTTTATGCCATCTGGTCCTTTTGCTATTTTACCTCTCAAGGATCAAAAGGCTTCATCCATAATATGGACTACAGGGCAAGAGCAGGCTGCATTATTGATGAGCTTACCAAAGGAAGAATTTGAGTATTTAGTAAGTAAAAATTGTGGGAATTCTTTAGGGTCTATTGCTTTAGATAGTACTATTAGCTCTTTTCCTTTAAAGGCTCGTATAGCTAGTAAATATTTTTATAATAAAATAGCAGTTGTGGCAGATAGTGCTCATACAATTCATCCTCTAGCTGGTCAGGCTTTGAATCAAGGAATAAAGGATATTGAAACTTTAACGGGGTTAGTGGCTAGTAGTGGTATAAGTACAGGAATGCTAGAACGATATCAAAAATTAAGACAGAATGATAATTTTCATATGTATATGATTACTGAAAGCTTAAATAGTATTTTCTCAAACCATTCAAAACCCTTGTGGTATCTAAGACGTTTGGGGCTTAAAACTATTGATAATATACAGCCTATTAAGAATTTGTTAGTAGAGTATGCCATGGGTCGTAGATAAAATGAATAAGGAAATTATAAAAAAAGTTCAAAATACCAGTTGACAGGATGGTAGATTTTGCATATAACTACTCCTACGAAAAGACGAACATTAATTATTCGTAGCTGTTTTTAAAAGTAAATAATCAGATATAGGTAGTGACAGCAAAATGTACTTATCACTAAAAGTGATAAATTAAACCTGTCAATTTTTTGAATAAAAAGTAGACAGAATCAAACTTGAGAGTTTGATCCTGGCTCAGAACGAACGCTTTCGGTATGCTTAACACATGCAAGTTGAACGGATTAATTTAGGGCTTGCTCTGAATTAGTTAGTAGCAAACGGGTGAGTAACACGTGGGAATCTACCCATCAGTACGGAATAACACTTAGAAATAAATGCTAATACCGTATATTCTCTTCGGAGGAAAGATTTATCGCTGATGGATGAGCCCGCGTCAGATTAGGTAGTTGGTAGGGTAATGGCCTACCAAGCCAACGATCTGTAGCTGGTCTGAGAGGATGATCAGCCACACTGGGACTGAGACACGGCCCAGACTCCTACGGGAGGCAGCAGTGGGGAATATTGGACAATGGGCGAAAGCCTGATCCAGCAATACCGAGTGGGTGACGAAGGCCTTAGGGTTGTAAAGCCCTTTTCAGCAGGGAAGATAATGACGGTACCTGACCAAGAAAGCCCCGGCTAACTCCGTGCCAGCAGCCGCGGTAAGACGGAGGGGGCTAGCGTTGTTCGGAATTACTGGGCGTAAAGAGTGCGTAGGCGGTTTAGTAAGTTGGAAGTGAAAGCCCGAGGCTTAACCTCGGAACTGCTTTCAAAACTACTAATCTAGAGTGTAGTAGGGGATGATGGAATTCCTAGTGTAGAGGTGAAATTCTTAGATATTAGGAGGAACACCGGTGGCGAAGGCGGTCATCTAGGCTACAACTGACGCTGATGCACGAAAGCGTGGGGAGCAAACAGGATTAGATACCCTGGTAGTCCACGCCGTAAACGATGAGTGCTAGATATCGGGAGAATTTCTTTCGGTTTCGTAGCTAACGCATTAAGCACTCCGCCTGGGGAGTACGGTCGCAAGATTAAAACTCAAAGGAATTGACGGGGGCTCGCACAAGCGGTGGAGCATGCGGTTTAATTCGATGTTACGCGAAAAACCTTACCAACCCTTGACATGGTGGTCGCGGGAAGCAGAGATGTATCCCTTCAGTTCGGCTGGACCACACACAGGTGTTGCATGGCTGTCGTCAGCTCGTGTCGTGAGATGTTGGGTTAAGTCCCGCAACGAGCGCAACCCTCATTCTTATTTGCCAGCGGGTAATGCCGGGAACTATAAGGAAACTGCCGGTGATAAGCCGGAGGAAGGTGGGGACGATGTCAAGTCATCATGGCCCTTACGGGTTGGGCTACACGCGTGCTACAATGGTATCTACAGAGGGAAGCAAGACGGTGACGTGGAGCAAATCCCTAAAAGATATCTCAGTTCGGATTGCTCTCTGCAACTCGAGAGCATGAAGTTGGAATCGCTAGTAATCGCGGATCAGCATGCCGCGGTGAATACGTTCTCGGGCCTTGTACACACTGCCCGTCACGCCATGGGAGTTGGTTTTACCTGAAGGTGGTGAGCTAACGTAAGAGGCAGCCAACCACGGTAAAATTAGCGACTGGGGTGAAGTCGTAACAAGGTAGCCGTAGGGGAACCTGCGGCTGGATTACCTCCTTTAAAGACTTAATTATAGCATGTTATTACTTTTGTAATACTTGCTCAAGTCCGACTTTCGCTGTCACTACCTTTAACTGATTGTTTATCAAATTTTAAAAACAGCTCTTTCTTTAAGTATTTTTCTGTATTCACCAAGCCTAGCAAAATAAATATTTCCCAATATATATCCGATGAATTTCAACAGTTATGGGTGACAGCGAAGGCTGGGATGCATAGTACCCTACATTTTTCTATAATCGTCATAGCAAGGCTCTTTAGATGCCGTGGCGACTCATCTTCGAGACGAAAAAGTGCTTGAAACGTCTAAAGAATCAGGTTCGTAGTGGTTTTGGAATGAAGTTTGTAGTCATGTAAACATCACTTTTCTACTTGACATACTAAAAATTAGTCAACATAATGCTTCTTATGTGTATTACCATTGTTTTGTTTCAAATAAAAACTCTTGTCATTAAAGTACACTTTTATCAGTATTTCTTTATTATAAAATTCCACAGGTGAAAAAATGTAGTCAGTAACGAGAATTTAATTCTACACTCCACTCGTCGCATAATACTCACGTTCTATAGCATAATTTCTGCTCATATTTATCTCGAAGATGAGTGGCGATCCAGGTAAACAACGAAGCTGTTTTTTCTAGGCGTATCCTAGATTGCCGCGTCGCCGCTTTTTCGCGGCTTCTCGCTAATAGACATATTTTTTAATAATTCTAAAAAACTTGATTATCGAGTATACAGGGTAATCAACATGCTGTATCACCAATAAGTTCTACAGATGATTAATATTCCAGCTCTGTAGATGCCGGTAAAAAATCTGCGAGAGTTTTGAGGTCGCATGTTATTGTTGGTTCTTGGGTAGAAGAGTTGTGAAAAAGGTATGGGCTTTTAAAAAACCATGCGTATTCCCCTTCCATATCCTTGGCAGTTAAGTCATTTAATATAATACCATTTTGTGCTGAAAGTTTAAATGACTCATAGTTTTTATAGCCACTACCTTCTTTAACTTCTAAAGGCATCTTGGTGTTTTCTTGTTCCAATAATGCTTGTTGCTTTGATAAATGAATTGATAGTAAATTTTGATTGTACTCAAAACTCATACGATCAGTTTTATTATATCCAGCAATAACCATTGCTTCATGGGTGTTTATCAATGATTCTAAAGGCTCTTCGCTATATTGTGTATTATTATCTCCTATAAAAATCTTACTATTCTTGCCATTATCTTCAAATGATTTAATTAATATTGCTCTCATATGTGAGGCTGGAACAGTTATCATATACTCTTTATTTGGATGATGCTCCAATGTAGCTTTAGCAATAAAACTATGTAAGTTTGTTGATAGATTTTTATGAAATTCCCCGTTATAAGAAGCGGCTCTTGCAATCCCTACATATTCAGTAAAATGAGCATTTTTATACTAATTATCTTTCAATATAGAATTAACAGGTATAATTAATATTAGGTCTATCACCAGTTGGAATAGAATTAATAATTCTATCTTAAAAAATAATTAGTATTAGATGTCATCATACTCATAAACATTTCAATTGATTCTTGGTCAATCTTATTGTGATCTTTCCAAATTTTATTTGCAACAAAAGCAACATATGTTTCTGTAAGATCTTGGTCATGATAACGTAAACTAGTTGTAAATGGTAAATTTCTGATTTTACCTCTTGTGATTCATATTATAGATTTTAATTTATCTTTAAGATTAGAATGTAGTTGATCAATTGCAGTAAAATCAAAATTTATGAGTATTTTTAAAGTATGAAGATACTGCATTGATTTGTTATTTGTAGATTTCGTTTCATTATAGGTATTACAAGCATTCTTTACAAACTTAGCTAAGTCATCATTGCTTAGATTATTAGCATCACAGTCCTTAACTTGGCTATAAAAATTTTTAATTAAAGTATCGTTTGCACTAAATTTAATTTCTACTCCAGATGTTATGCTTAAAGATGTAATGTGATTATCATAGCAATTATGGCAATCTAGTTGTATATATTGTAGCGGAGGGGTTGATAAAATAAACTCTTTAAAGTCATCAAAATCATCTTTATTAAGATAGTCAATCTTAATAGAATCAACATTATCAAGCATTCCTGAAAATTGCACTTTATTTTGTAAAATATACTGGATTCCTTCAAAACCAATGGCTCTCAATATATTGTTGTCAATAGTTAAGGTGCTAGTTCCTATGCTGTTTTTAGCTTTTTCTAATAATTTTAATATTTTGTCATTGTCATATTCTAAATTTAGCATATAATTCTTACTCATCATTAAATTTCTAATCCGTTTAAAACGGATTATGGTTGGTCGTTATATACAAAATTACTTAATTTTCTAGTATAATTTTGCTAAAAATTCATGTTATATAATTAAGCTTTATTTATTTTGCCTCTAATGAAATCAAATAAAACGCTATTGCAGCAGCATTTGAGACATTTAAGCTTTCTACTTTACTTGAAATGGGTATTTTAACTAAATGATCACATGCTTCTTTAACTAGACGTCTGATTCCTTTATCTTCAGAGCCAAGTACTATTGCCATTTTATCTGAAAATATTTTTGTACTTAAAGATTGTTTTGCGTTGCCATCAAGACCAATAATCCAAAACCCATGTTTTTTTAGATATTCTATTGACCACCTTAAATTAGTGACTTTAACCATTTGTACTAGCTCTAAAGCTCCAGAAGCTGTTTTTGCTATGGTAGCATTTTCATCAGGTGCATTATCTAGAGGTAATATTATGGTCGTGATGTCAAAAGAAGCTGCACTACGAATAATAGCACCAATATTTTGTGGATCGGTTATTTGATCCAAAATAGCAACTTTACAATTAGGAATAGTTATGTCAATATCTTCAATACGATTAGAGAAGATACTTTTAACGTTAGCGGCTATTCCCTGATGATTATGATTTGAACCAAAAAGACGGGTTAAGTAATCTATGTTGGTAATCTCATACGGGTGGTTAGAGATTAAATTTTTGTGCAAATTGAAAATATCTTCTGTACATAAAACATTTTGAATATAACGTTTTGGGTTGCTTAATGCTGCAAATACTGGATGTTTGCCGTATATATAGTGCAAATCTTTAGAAATTTTAGCTTTATTTCTCATCTTATTAGAACCTAGAGTAATTTATTCTTGACACAAACTACTATTTATTATAGAAAGTTACAACTGATAAACGTTCTGAAGTAATGTAAGTTTAATATTAGCTTATTTAGGATAGTTCAAGAGAAAAGAGCCGGGGTCATTTGAGTTTCAGCTTTATAACAAAAAAGATGTCCTTCCCGTGTAGGCAAGTCCATGATACCTAACAGCCATTTAGGCTGTTTTTTGGATTCCCGCCGCGGGAAGGATATAGAGGCTTCTTAAGTTAACACCCATGCGATTACGCAGGAATGATACTGATGTTGTTTAAGGGTTATATCCTTATTTATAAAGGCTTATAGCCCGAAGTTCAAATGTCCTTGGAAAAGAGCAAAGAAGATTTGTTGGTACTTATACTAAGTTATATATATGCTTTACGTTTAATTAGACCATTTAATACTTGCGTAAATTCTTTGGAGGAATGGCCGAGTGGTCAATGGCAGCAGACTGTAAATCTGCCCGCGTGAGCGTACGAAGGTTCGAATCCTTCTTCCTCCACCACAAGTTGGTTAGGTAGATACGCGGGTGTAGCTCAATGGTAGAGCTCCAGCCTTCCAAGCTGGCCACGTGGGTTCGATTCCCATCACCCGCTCCAAGAGTATTGGTGATAATTGGAAATTGGATAAATTTGTATTTTTATGTTAAATTGTATTAAATCTTAAATTGTGGAGAATGAATTATGGCAAAGGTAAAATTTGAAAGGGATCTACCCCATTGTAATATAGGTACTATAGGACACGTAGATCATGGTAAGACTTCTTTAACAGCTGCAATAACTTTAGTGTTATCAAAAGAAGGTGGAGCACAGGCTACTAATTATGATGACATTGATAAAGCTCCTGAAGAGAGGGAAAGGGGTATAACTATTGCTACTGCTCACGTTGAATATAGAACTAAAAAAAGGCATTATGCTCACATTGACTGTCCTGGTCACGCAGATTATATAAAGAATATGATAAGTGGTGCAGCTCAAATGGATGCTGCTATATTGGTAGTATCTGCTGCTGATGGTCCAATGCCTCAAACAAGGGAACATATATTGCTTGCTAAGCAAGTTGGCGTACCTGCAATAGTTGTATTTTTGAATAAAGTTGATATGGTTGATGATCCAGAATTGCTTGACTTAGTAGAAATGGAAGTCAGAGAACTTTTATCAATGTATGATTTTCCTGGAGATGATATACCAGTTATCAGAGGTTCAGCTTTACAGGCTCTAGAAGGAAAACCTGAAGGTGAAGCTGCGATTAAAGAGTTGATGAATGCTATTGATGAATATATACCTCAACCTGAGAGAGATACAGATAAACCTTTCTTAATGTCAATAGAAGATGTATTTTCTATTTCTGGAAGAGGTACGGTTGTTACTGGTAGAATCGAAAAAGGTATAGTAAAAGTTGGTGAAGAGGTAGAGATTGTCGGTATAAGAGATACTCAAAAAACTACTTGTACTGGTGTGGAAATGTTTAAGAAGCTATTAGATCAAGGTGAAGCCGGTGATAATGTTGGTATATTACTGCGTGGAACTAAAAGAGAAGATGTATGCAGAGGTCAAGTGTTAGCTAAGCCTGGAAGTATAACTCCGCATACTGAGTTTGAAGCTGAAGTTTATGTACTTACCACAAAAGAAGGTGGTCGTCATACAGCATTTACAGATAAATATCGACCACAGTTTTATTTTAGAACGACTGATGTAACTGGAGAAATCACTTTGAAAGATGGTAAAACAATGGTGATGCCTGGTGATAATGCGAATCTGAAAATTGCATTGATCGCTCCAATAGCTATGGAAGAGGGCGTACGTTTTGCTATACGTGAAGGTGGTAGGACAGTAGGAGCCGGTGTAGTATCAAAGATTATAAAATAATAAGAAATAGTCATCCTGAAAAATTTCAGGATGACTATTTTTTTAGGGTTAGGCAAAATATGTTTAATTAGAGTAAATCTATTAAAGAATGTGCTTTGACTGGTCTAGCTGTTTATAAAAAGGTTTAGTTAATGAAAAATAATCAAAAAATCAAAATTCGTTTAAAGTCGTTTGATCACCGCTCGCTTGAGCAAGGTACTAGAGAAATAGTAGGGGCTGTTAAAAGAACCGGTGCTGATATAATTGGTCCAATTCCGTTGCCAAGGACAATTGAGAGATTTACCGTTAATAGGTCTCCGCATGTCAATAAAAAATCAAGGGAGCAATTTGAGATTAGAATTCAGAAAAGACTTTTGATAATAAGTTATCCAACTCCTCAGACTGTTGATGCTTTAAAAAAAGTTGATTTGCCTGCTGGTGTTGATGTTGAGATTAAGTTAGAGAGTGTTGAGTAATGAGAACCGGTTTAATTGCTAAAAAAATTGGTATGAGTTCAATTTTTAATGAAAAGGGTGAGAGAGCTACTGTTACTTTTCTACAAGTTGAAGATTGCCAAGTAGTGGGACAAAAGACCCTAGAAAGGGATGGCTATAATGCTTTGGTTATTGGGGTAAAAGATAAAAAATTATCTAAAGTAACAAAACCAATGAAGCAGGTATTTGCTAATGCTCAAGTTACGCCAAAGGAAAAATTGAAGGAATTTAGAATTTCTGAAACTTGTTTCCTTGATGTAGGTGCTACATTGTATGTGGATCATTTTGTTATTGGTCAGTTTATAGATGTTGTAGGTACTACTATTGGTAAAGGTTTTGCTGGTAGTATGAAAAGGCATAATTTTAGAGGACTTGAGGCTTCACATGGTGTATCTGTGTCTCACCGTTCGCATGGTTCTACTGGTGGTAGGCAAGATCCTGGTAAAGTATTTAAGAATAAGAAAATGGCTGGTCATATGGGAAGTACAAGAGTTACTATTCAAAATTTGAAAGTAGTCGATACTGATATGGAAAAAAGCATAATCATAGTTAGTGGAAATATTCCCGGTTCAAAAGGATCTTATGTCTACATTAAGGATGCTATTAAGAAAACCATTACAGCTATAGGATAAACTATATGAAAGCCAAATTATTAAATCTTGAAAATGAAGCTGTTGGTGAGATTGATTTAGATAACGAAGTTTTTGCCGTAGATTTTGTTAGGGAAGATATTATCAAGCTTGTTGTTGATTGGCAGAGAGCTAAAGCTATGGCTGGTACACATCAAACAAAGACAGTGTCGCAAGTATCTGGTACTACAAAGAAACCTTTTAAGCAAAAAGGTACGGGTAATGCAAGGCAAGGATCTTTAAGATCTGTCCAAATGAGAGGTGGTGGAGTTTCTCATGGTCCAGTAACAAGGAGTCATGCTACAAAATTGCCAAAAAAAGTTAGAAAACTTGGTTTAAAACATGCTTTGTCAGAAAAATTAGCTGAAGGAAAACTGCTAATAGTAGATTCTTTAAAATTACATGAATCCAAAACTTCTAATCTTATAAAATTATTAAATAATTTTCATGGTAAAAGTTATTTTATTGTTAGTGGTGATGAGGTTGATATCAATTTTTCTTTGGCAGTACAAAATATTCCAAATACTATTTCAGTACCGCAAATTGGTGCAAATGTTTATGATATAATACGCCATGATTATGTTTTGTTATCACAAGAAGCTGTAGATGCTTTAGAAAAGAGGTTAAAGTGAAGTCTTATAAACATTATGATCTTATTAGGAATCCTGTGATCACTGAGAAGACCAATATTTTATCTGAGCAACAAAATAAGTTTACTTTTCATGTTGCTGATAGTGCTGAGAAAGCTTCTATCAAGATGGCGGTTGAAAAGATTTTTCAGGTTAAGGTTAAAAAAGTTAACATAATGAATGTAAAAGGTAAGAGAAAAAGATTCAAGGGTGTTAATGGCAGACAATCAGATAAAAAGAAAGCAATTGTGACGTTAGAAAAAGATTATACTATTGATTTTACAGGGGGTATTAAATAAATGGCTTTAAAAACGTTTAATCCAGTTACTCCATCCCTTAGAGAATTAGTACAGGTTGATAAATCTGATCTTTGGAAGGGTAAGCCTCATAAAGCTTTAACTAAAGGTTTATCTAAGACTGGTGGTAGAAATAATTTGGGTAGAACCACTGCTTGGCATAGAGGAGGAGGGCATAAAAGACTTTATCGTATAATTGATTTTAAAAGAAATAAACAGGATGTATTTGCTACTGTTGAAAGAATAGAATATGATCCTAACAGAACTTCCTTCATTGCTTTAATTAAATTCGATGATGGTGAGTATTCTTATATTTTAGCACCACAAAAGCTTATTATAGGAGATAGAATAGTATCAAGTGATGAAGCTGACATAAAAGTAGGAAATTGTTTATCTTTGAAATCTATTCCTGTTGGTACTACTTTACATAATGTAGAAATGAAAGTTGGTAAAGGTGGTCAAATTGCAAGATCTGCTGGTACTTCTGTTAATTTAGTAGGTAAGGATTCGGGTTATGCACAGATCAAGCTTCGATCTGGAGAATTTAGATTGATACCGTTAGATTGTAAAGCTACCATAGGTGTTGTTTCAAACCCTGATCAAAAAAATACCAATTTAGGTAAGGCCGGAAGAAATAGATGGCTAGGTTGGAGACCACATGTTCGTGGTGTTGCAATGAATCCAGTCGATCACCCACATGGGGGGGGAGAGGGCAAAACTTCTGGTGGTCGTCATCCAGTGACTCCATGGGGTTTCCCAACTAAGGGTAAGAAAACACGTAAGAATAAGCTTACATCAAAATTTATTATTAAGAGAAGAAAGTAATTAGGTAGTAATTATGGCTCGTTCAGTTTGGAAAGGACCTTTTGTAGATGGTTATTTGATAAAAAAAGTACAAAAATTGATTGAATCTGGTAAATCAGAAATGATTCAGACTTGGTCTAGAAGGTCAACAATTTTACCATTTTTTGTTGGAATAACATTTGCTGTACATAATGGAAATAAATTTATACCTGTTACTGTAAGTGAAGAAATGGTTGGTAAAAAATTAGGTGAATTTTCTCCAACTAGGACTTTTCATGGTCATGGCACAGATAAAAAAGTTAAGAGAAAATAGATATGGTGAAGGTGAATAAAGGCTCTACTACAGCAATTGCTAAATCTCTTAGAGTGAGTCCGAGGAAATTGAATTTGGTTGCAACTTCTATTAGGAATATGAAAGTGTCTGAGGCTCTAATTCAGCTTACCTTTTCCCCTAGAAGAATTGCTCAAGATGTAAAAAAATGTTTGCAGTCTGCTGTTGCTAATGCTGAAAATAATTTTGGTTTAGATATTGATACTTTGTTTATTACTTCTGCAACTGTAGGTAAGGCGTTGGTGATGAAAAGAATTATGCCAAGAGCTAAAGGAAGAGCAACAAGGATTAATAAATTTTTTAGTAATTTATATATTACAGTTACTGAAGTTGAGGGGAAATAAGATATGGGGCAAAAAGTTAATCCGCATGGCTTTAGAGTTGGTCCGACATTAATTAAAGGTTGGGACTCGGTGTTATATGCTGATAAGAAGCACTATAAAGTCCTTCTTATCCAAGATTTAGAGGTTAGAAATCTAGTTAATAAAAACTATGTGCAAGCACAAGTTAGTAGAGTATTAATAGAGAGGCCTTCTAATAAGAATGTTATAATTAATATTTTTGCTAAAAAGCCTGGAGTTATTATAGGTAAAAGTGGTAACGACATTGATAAATTAAAAAAATCTGTCCAAAAAATTACGGGTTTAGAAGAAATATATATTAACATACATGAAGTAAAGAAGCCTAATATAGACTCTAACATTATTGCTCAAACGATTGCTATGCAGCTTGAAAAAAGAGTGTCTTTTAGAAAAGCTATGAAAACCGCTATCCAAGCCTGCTTTAAGCAAGGAGGATTAGGTATAAAGGTTGCTTGTTCTGGACGTTTAGCTGGAGCTGAAATAGCGAGAACAGAGTGGTATAGAGAAGGTAGAGTACCTTTACATACTTTGAGAGCTGATATTGACTATGCGACTGCTGAAGCTATGACAACTTATGGAGTTATAGGTATAAAGGTTTGGGTCTATAGGGGTGATCATGTGGAAAGTAGAAAGAAACATAATTAATTTTGAAGTAAAATAATGTTAGCTCCAAAAAAACAAAAATTTAGAAAAGCACATAAGGGGAGAGTTTCCTCAAAAGCAAAGGCTGGTACTATGCTAGCTTTCGGTTCTTTTGGCTTGAAATCATTAGATGGTTTAAGGGTTACCGCAAGACAAATAGAGGCAGCAAGAAAGGCTGCAGTTCGTTGTATGAAAAGGCAGGGGAGATTATGGATTAAAATTTTTCCTGATTTGCCTGTATCAAAGAAGCCTGCGGAAGTTAGAATGGGTAAAGGAAAAGGTTCTACTGAATTTTTTGCAGTGAGAGTATCACCTGGAAGAATTATGTTTGAAGTGGAAGGGGTTACAGATGATGTAGCGACGAAAGCACTTGAGCTTGCTAGTGCAAAATTGCCTGTAAGAACAAAGATAGTGAGGCGTTATGAATAATTTAGGGGTATCAGCAAAGGAATTGGTTGGGCAGACTACGGAAGAGCTTCACAAAAAGAGAATTTTGTTTAAAAAAGAGTTTTTTAATCTACGATTCCAGAGAACATTAGGTGAATTACAAAATACTAGCAGGTTTTCTTTTGTAAAAAAAACAATAGCTCGTATTAATACAGAGTTAACTATAAGATCAAAAACTGGAGAATAGGGAAATGCCGAAAAGAGTGCTACAGGGTGTTGTTGTAAGTTCAAAAACTGATAAGACTATTACAGTTAAAGTAGAGCGTAGGTTTAAGCATCCTATATACAAAAAAATTGTAAAAGTTTCTAAAAAATATGCTGCTCATGATTCAGAAAATACTTATAAGGATGGTGATAAGGTTAGTATAGTTGAAAGTCGCCCTATATCTAAAACTAAGTCTTGGGTAGTGTTAGGGGATGTAGAGGTATCTCTTTAATAATAGGTTTAGTTGTTACAGAATGGTGAGTTTTATCCTTTGACTTTGTTGTTTAGATTGTTTATTGTGTTGCGTTATTAAATTCTCAAGTGGAAGTAAGTTATGATTCAGATGCAGAGCATCTTAGATGTTGCGGATAACTCTGGTGCTAAAAAAATTATGTGTATTAAAGTGCTTGGTGGGTCACATCACATGATAGCAAATCTTGGGGATGTCATTGTGGTATCTATAAAAGAAGCTTTACCAAGCGGAAAAGTAAAAAAAGGTGACGTACATAGGGCTCTAATTGTTAGAACAAAAAAGGGTGTTAGAAGGGCAGATGGTAGTACAATTAAATTTGATTCTAATGCAGCAGTACTTTTAAATAAGCAAGGAGAACCAATAGGTACAAGAGTTTTCGGTCCTGTAACTAGAGAATTAAGGGCAAAAAAATTCGTTAAGATTATGTCACTTGCAGAAGAGGTGTTGTAATGATTAAGCTAAAAATTAAGAAAGGTGATGAAGTTATTGTTATCACCGGAAAAAATAAGGGAAAAAAGGGTAAGGTCTTAAAGGTTTTGCCTGAGCAAAATAGAGCTATTGTTTCGGGTATAAATATTGTTCGCAAGCATGTTAAGGCGAGTAAAACAAGTGAAGGTGGCATAGTGTCAAAGGAATTATCCATACATATATCCAATGTTGCTCACATAGATCCTAAAACAGGTAACCATACAAAAGTTGCTTTTAAATTTCTAGAAGATGGTTCTAAAGTAAGAGTAGCTAAGAAGTCTGGTGAAATTATTAGTAGTAAGGAAGGTAAGTAATGTTGCTCAGGTTTAAAGATTTATACACTAAAGAGATTGTACCAAACTTACAGAAAGAGTTTGCGTACAAGAATAAACATCAAATGCCTAAGGTTGTAAAAATTGTTGTTAATATGGGTGTTGGTGAAACGGTTGCAGATTCTAAGGTAATTAATAATGCTGTCAATGATCTAACTCTAATTTCAGGACAAAAGCCTTTAGTGACTGAGGCCAAAAAATCTATTGCTACTTTTAAGCTTCGTGAAGGTATGAAAGTTGGTTGTAAAGTTACTCTGCGCAAAGATAGAATGTATGATTTTTTAGAGAGATTAGTAATCGTTGCTCTACCGCGTATTAAAGAATTTAGAGGTTTCTCCAGTAAAAGTTTTGATGGTAGAGGTAATTTTACTTTTGGTATAAAAGAACAGATTGTTTTTCCAGAGATTAATTACGACAAGATAGATGTAATTCGTGGTATGGATATCACGATTGTTACAAGTGCTATGAATAATGAAGAAGGTAAATTATTACTTTCTGGCTTTAATTTGCCTTTTTATAATTAATTTTTAGAAGAAAAATAGATGGCTAAAGTAAGTTCTATAAAAAAGAATAATAGAAGAAGAAAGATGGCACAAAGTTTATATAACAAGCGTGCTAAATTAAAGGACAAGATTTACGATAAAACTTTATCTTTGGAAGAAAGATTTTCGCTAGTGATGGTTTTAGCTAAGTTACCTAGAAACTCAGCTATGAATAGAGTCCGAAATCGCTGTGAGCTTACTGGACGTCCAAGAGGAGTGTATAGTAAATTTGGTCTATCACGAAATAAGCTGAGAGATCTTGGTAGTAAGGGATTAGTTCCTGGTTTGATTAAAGCAAGTTGGTAAAATAGCTTGAATTCGATATAACTTATTATATCGAATTCAAGGGTTAAGTAGAAACAATCAGGTTTGAAGCGGTTCAGTACCTGATTGTTAAAATGTAATATTCTATTCAATAGGTGGTTTTAATAATTAAAATCACCCATTGAATGATGAAAAAAGTTGAAATGTACTCGTAGAACCGCTTCAAGGGTACACTTTTCCTTATAACAAGCCAATTAGATATAAAAATTAATAATTCTTATATCGAACTGAAGTTAAAATAGTAGGTTTATCGTATGTCAATGACAGATAATATAGCGGATATGTTGACTAGAATTAGAAATGGTCAAAAAAGTAAATTGATGAATATATCTCTACCTTGTTCAAAAATAAAATGTGCTATTTTGGACGTTTTAAAAAAAGAAGGTTATATAAAAGAGTATGTAGTTGTCAAGGATGGTAATATAAGTCATATTGAAGTGGATCTAAAATATTCTGTTAATGGAAAACCTGCTATATGTGAAATAAGTAGAGTTTCAAAACCAGGTAAGAGGATTTATTCTTCTATTGATAAATTAAAAGGATATTATAACAATATGGGTATTTATATTCTTTCTACTTCTAGAGGAGTTTTATCAGATAGAGAAGCACATAGCCAAAAAATTGGCGGTGAAATAATTTGTAAAGTGTTTTAAGGTATAAAGATGTCACGTATTGGAAAATTGCCAGTCCCTGTGCCTGAAGGGGTGAAAGTTGAACTTGATGGGTTGAAAGTTAATGTTGTTGGTCCCAAGGGAGAATTAACAAAAACTTTCGCAGGAAATATAGCAATTTTATTGCAAGATAATCAGCTTTTTGTAAAACCATTAGCAGAGACTAAAAGTGCTAGATCTATGTGGGGTACGGCACGAAGTATAATAAATAGTATGATAAAAGGTGTTAAAGAAGGTTTTACAGAAGAGCTTGAAGTCAATGGCGTCGGTTATAAGGCTTTGGTGAAGGATAAATATTTAAACTTAATGCTTGCTAAAAGTCATAATACTAAAGTAGAAATACCTCAAAATATTAAAGTTACCGCTCCTAAACAAAATCAGATTATATTGGAAAGTGTTGATAAAGAAAAGTTAGGTCAGTTTATATCAATTATTATAAAGCAGAGACCACCTGAACCATATAAAGGTAAAGGTATTAAACGCAAAGGTCAATATGTTCAGAGGAAAGAAGGTAAGAAAAATTAAAATTTAAGAGTTAAATATGCGTAGTTCAAAGTTAAAGTTTGATATAAGAAAGGCTAGAGTGAGGTCTAAGATATCAAAGGTATCAAACAGACTCAGGCTGTCTATTTTTAAGTCTGGAAAGCACATATATGCACAAGTCATAGATGACAAACAATCAATAACTATTGCATCTGCTTCGACTTTAGATAAAGAAATTAGACAGTTAAAAAAATCCAACTGTAATATTGGTACAGCCACGAAAGTAGGTGGTTTAATAGGCGAAAGAGCATCGCTTAAAGGGGTACAAGAAGTTGTATTCGATAAGGGTGGTTATAAATATCATGGTGTTGTTAAGGCTTTAGCTGATGCAGCAAGAAAAAAAATGAAATTTTAATTTTAGGTTTAAGAAATGGCTAAAGCTAAAAAAAATACGGGTGAAGCACTAACAGAAACTTTGGTGGATGTAAACAGAGTTACTAAAGTAGTAAAGGGGGGTAGAAAATTCTCTTTTTCTGCTTGTATTGTTGCTGGTGATAAAGCCGGTAAGGTTGGTTATGGTCATGGTAAGGCGAAAGAGGTAACAGAAGCTAGAGCTAAGGCTACTCAAGAAGCAAGGAAAGATATGATTAAAATTCCTTTTTATCAAAATAGGACTATTCATCATGATGTCATTGGTAAAAGCGGAGCAGCTAAAGTCATTTTAAGAAGAGCCAAGGCAGGTACTGGTGTTATCGCTGGTGGTGCTATGAGAGCAATTTTTGATTCTTTAGGAGTTCATGATATTGTTGCCAAATCTTTGGGTTCTAGTAATGTATATGCGATGATTGCTGCAACTTTTGATGCATTATCTCAACTCTCTTCTCCAAAGAATATTGCTGAAAGGAGAGGAAAAAGAATAAATGAGGTATCAACTAAATCTACAAAAGGGCAACAAATCATATCAGAACCAAGTGTGCAAGTTTAAATAGTGTAATAGTCCTTTCGGCGTAGACTCATGGGTGTCAACTTAAGAAGTTTCGATGTCATTCTCGCGTAGGTAGCAGAATCTAAAAAATAACCTGCAAAGGCTATTAACCCCAATTCGGGATAAGAATTAACTAATTCTTATCCCGAATTTGCGTGTGAATGGGGTTTGGAAGCAATGGGCTATAGTGAGTCTTTATATTTAAAGTAAAGTAATAATTGGGTTGTAGGAATTTATGAGTAGTAATCAAGAAAAAGTGAATGAGGCAAAGGTTAAAGTTACCCAAATTGGTAGTAGTATAGGTCGTAAATATGATCAGGAAGAAACCTTGGTAGGTTTGGGTCTAAATAAAATGCATAAATCTGTTATTTTGAAAGATACAAACTCTGTTAGAGGGATGATCAAGAAGGTACGACATTTGTTAAAAGTAGAAAATATAAATTAGAATAAATTAGAGTTTAGAAAATGAAATTAAATGAGTTATCTAACAATTTTGGTGCCAAGAGAGATAAAAAAAGAGTAGGTCGCGGTATTGGCAGTGGTAAAGGTAAAACATGTGGCAGAGGTGTTAAGGGGCAGAAATCTAGATCTGGTGTAGCTATCAAGGGTTTTGAAGGGGGGCAGATGCCTATGATTAAAAGATTGCCAAAGAGAGGCTTTAACTGTCCTAGTTCTAAGAAATATAGTGTAGTAAATATTGCTGATATAGAATTTTTAATAGCAGAAAATCGTTTGAACTCAACAGAAGTTGTAACAAAAGAGAGATTAGTTGAAGTCGGGTTAATTAAGAATACTAAATTATTGGTTAAATTACTATCTGTTAGAAATGGTGAATTTAATAGTCCCTTATCATTTCAATTAGATGCTTATTCTGCTTCTGCTAAGAAGTTAATAGAACAAGTTGGTGGTCAAATATTGTAATTTATGAGTTTAAATTCCACACAAAAATCTAATAAAGACTTAGTTAATAGGATTATTTTTACTATTTTGGCTCTTATAGTATGTAGATTTGGGTCATTTATTCCTATAGCGGGTATTGATTCGGTTGCGTTAAGCAGTGTGGCTGAACAAAATCAATCTGGTATACTTGGTATGTTTAATATGCTATCTGGGGGGTCTCTAGGTAGAATGTCTATTTTTGCTTTAGCAATTATGCCATATATAACTGCTTCAATTATCATTCAATTAATGTCAATAGCCTACAAGCCTTTAGAGAATTTAAAAAAAGAAGGTGAGGTTGGTAAAAGGAAAATCAATCAATTATCTAGATATTTAACTGTTTTATTAGCCTCTTTTCAGGCATATGGTGTTGCAGTAAGTTTGGAACATGTTGTAACTAATGTAGGTCCAGTAGTTATTATACCGGGGCTTTTTTTCAAGGTTACTACCGTTATTACTTTAGTTGTAGGTACTATGTTCTTAATGTGGCTTGGTGAACAGATTACTGGTAGAGGTATTGGTAATGGATCGTCCTTGATTATATTTATAGGTATAGTGTCGGGTGTACCAAGTGCTATTATAAGCATGTTTGAGTTGTCAAGAAGTGGTGGTTTGTCTCCGATAGTAGTTATGGCTATTTGTTTAGGAGTTATTGTAATTATAGCTATAATAATTTTCTTTGAGAAGGCACAGAGAAAAGTTTTGGTACAATATCCAAAGAGACAAGTTGGCAATAAAATTTATGGTGGTGATTCGACTCATATGCCTCTTAAACTTAATACTTCTGGGGTAATTCCGCCAATATTTGCTAGTTCGATTTTGTTGTTTCCTGTGACAATAGCTAATTTTTCTAGCAATAATTCAGAAATTATGAGTTTATTAACTTTCCATCTAGGGCATGGGAAGCCTTTATATATTTTGTTGTATGTTGCGTTGATAATGTTTTTTAGTTTTTTTTATACAGCAGTAGTTTTTAATTCAGAAGAAACAGCAAATAATTTAAGAAAGTATGGGGCATATATTCCTGGCAAAAGACCTGGTAAGAATACTGCGGAATATTTTGATTATTTGTTAACTAGGTTAACTGTAATAGGTGGTATATATCTTAGTTTTATATGTATAGTTCCTGAAATGTTAATGAATAAATACGCCGTATCTTTTGCCTTAGGGGGTACAAGTTTTTTAATTGTTGTTAATGTTGTTCTAGATACATTTGTACAAATTCAAACTCATTTATTTAGCAGTAAGTATGAGGGATTAATTAAAAAAATGAAGTTAAAAAACTAACTGATATTATAAAAAAACAATTCTTTAAAGCAAAAAATTATACATTTTAACTTAGTGGAGGGTATATATTATGTTATGTTTAAAGAAGAGTTTCAAATGATTATAGTGCTTATAGGGTCTCCTGGTTCAGGGAAGGGAACTCAAGGGCAGTTATTGGCAAGAAAGTTAAATTTACCTCATGTGTCTACTGGCGATATATTCAGACAAATGGTAAAGGTTAATAACAAGGATGGTTTGTTAATTAAAGAGTATATGGCACAAGGAAAACTTGTCCCTCCTAAATTGGTGAATAATGTAGTTAAGGAGTTTTTAACTCAGGATATATATAAAAACGGTTATGTGCTAGATGGTTATCCTCGTAATTTAGAGCAAGCTAATTTTTTAAGAATGTTTGCTAATCAAAAGATTAAAGTTGTGTTTTTTGACATAGACGATCAAGTGATTATCAAGAGGATTTTAGGTAGGTTTAATTGTGAGAATTGTGGACAAATTTATAATAGTTATTTTATTAAACCTAAGGTTGATAATGTCTGTGATGTTTGTGGGTCAGATAAGTTTATGCACAGACAAGATGATGATGAACAGACTATTAAGCAAAGAATAGAAGAATATAAAATAGAAACTTATCCGTTACTTCACTATTATAGAGATAATAGTGAATTCTATGTTGTTGATGCAAATAAGGATAAAGAAGAAGTAGAGCTTGTTTTATATAAAGTATTAAAAATGATTTGACTTTAAGGGATATTTTTATATTATTCCCTTTTGGTTATTATCGAAATTTTGGAGATTATTTGTGGCAAGAATAGCGAGTGTTAATATTCCAGCAAACAAAAGATTAGTAGTGAGCTTAACATATATTTATGGGCTTGGTTTTTCTGCTGCAGAAGAGATTTGTCAAAAAACTGGAATATCTGCAAGTAAAAGGGTCAAAGACTTAACAGATCAAGAACTTATTATTTTACGTAATATTATTGAAAAAGAATATAAAGTAGAAGGTGATTTAAGAAGAGAAGTGAATCTTAATATCAAGAAGAAAAAGGATATTAGAAGTTACCAAGGTCTTAGACATATAAGAAAGTTGCCTGTTCGAGGTCAGAATACTCATTCTAATGCTCGAACAAGAAAAGGTAAAGCTGTTGCGATTGCCGGTAAGAAAAAAGTTACAAAGTAATATGGTATAATGATGAGTCAGGCTAATACTAAGGTCAAGAAAAAAAGAAAAAATATTACTCTTGGCGTTGTTCATATAAAGACAACTTTTAATAATACTATTGTTACTTTTACGGATGTACAAGGTAATGCTATAGCTTTTTCAACAGCAGGTACACATGGTTTTAAGGGGGCTAGAAAAGCTACGCCTTATGCTGCTCAAATAACTGTTGATAAAGCCTCAGAAGTTGCAAAAGAACACGGTCTGAAAACTGTTTCAATTAGAGTGCAAGGTGCAGGATCTCAAAGGGAATCGGCTATGCGTGCGGTATTTAGTCAAAATTTTATAGTTACGTCAGTTTTAGATGTTTCGTCTGTTGCACATAACGGTGTTAGAGCACCAAAAAGAAGAAGAGTATAGGGGCATAGGTAAATAATGTTATCATTAAATAAAAACTGGAGTGCATTAATAAAACCTTCTAAGATAGTTTATGACAGTCCTGATAAGAGTAGTAATATAGTAAAAATTGTGGTTGAACCTTTAGAGAGAGGCTTTGGTTTAACAATAGGTAATGCTATGAGGAGAATTCTACTCTCATCTCTTCAGGGTGCTGCAATAACATCAATAAAGATACTAGGGGTGGTGCATGAATTTTCTGCTATACCTGGGGTTAAGGAAGATTTAGTTGATGTAGTTTTGAATCTTAAGTCTGTGGTCATTAAGATGCATTCTTCAGAAAGAAAGATTGTCAGATTAAGTGCTACTGGTCCTTGCGTTGTAACTGCTGGGATGATTGGAACAGGGCATGATGTGGAGGTACTAACCCCTAATCATGTGATTTGTACTTTGGCAAAAGGGGCTCAGCTTGAAATGGAATTAGTGTGTGAGACGGGAAAAGGGTATGTTCCCGCTGCAAGCAGCGTTGGTTCGGAATTAGCTATTGGCGTTATCCCAATAGATGCGTTATTCAGTCCTGTAAGAAAGGTTACCTATAAAGTTGATAATACACGTGTTGGTCAAGTTACAGATTATGACAAATTGATTATGACCGTTGAAACTAATGGTAGTATTTCTCCGGAGATGTCTATAGCACTTGCTGCTAGAATTTTGCAAGATCAGTTGCAATTATTTATTACATTTGAAGAACAAACAGAAGATAAACAGGATAAGTTAGAAGAATTAGCATTTAATCCAGCGTTGTTGAAGAAAGTTGAGGAATTAGAATTATCTGTTAGATCTCAGAATTGTTTAAAGAATGAAAATATAATTTATATAGGCGATCTTGTTATCAAAACAGAAACAGAAATGCTTAGAACTCAAAACTTTGGTAGAAAGTCTCTTAATGAGATTAAGGATATATTATCAGGCTTTGGTTTAAAATTTGGTATGGACATACCAGGATGGCCTCCAGAAAATATTCAGGAGCTATCTAAGCGTTATGAAGATCCATATTAATAAAACCTGAATTAGATGTAACAAGTTATATCTAATTCAGGGATACATATAGAAACAATCAGGTTTGAAGCGATTCTTTACCTGATTGTTAAGTATTAATTTGCTAATAATTTTATTTTTATACGATATAAAAATAAGATTATTAGCGGTAATAGATTAAAATGCATTCGTAGAATCGCTTCAAGAATGCATTTTTCCTTATAACAAGCCAATTCGATATAAGAATTAACAATTCTTATATCGAATTGAGGTTAATAAAAGGTAACAACATGCGACATAAAATTAAGGGTAGAAAGCTTAATAGAACAAGTAGTCATAGACAGGCGATGTTTGCTAATATGGCCGCTGCACTTGTGATGAATGAGCAAATAAAAACAACTTTACCTAAGGCTAAAGAGCTTAGACCATATATTGAAGTGCTGGTAACTAAGGCCAAGAAATCTGATTTAGCGACTAGAAGAATGGTGCTTGCTAAAATCAAAGATAAAGTTGCTACTGAAAAACTTATTAGTGTTTTAGGCAAAAGATATAGTGAACGTCCAGGTGGTTATACTAGGATAATAAAGGCTGGTTTTCGTTATGGGGATATGGCATCAGTAGCTTATATTGAGTTCGTTGATAGAGATGTAAATAGTAAAGGCTGTATGACCCCAAAAGCAGAAAGTCATAACCATGAAGAACAAAACTAATGAATCTGTAGGAAAATAATAAATATGGCTAATCATTCATCAGCAAAAAAGGCAATAAGACAAACAATAAAAAAAACTTTAATAAATAAGAATAGGTCAAGTAGAATTAAAACTTACATAAAAAAAGTTTTGCAAGAAGTAACGCATGGCTCGAAAGAATCAGCTAAATTAGCTTTGACTGTTGCACAATCTGAAATAATGAAAGGTGTAACAAAAAACATTATCAAATTAAATACAGCCTCACGTAAAATCAGTAGATTATCTCAAAAAATTAAAAATATGAATTAGCTTCTAGCTTCTTGTGTATGCCTTCTGTGTAACCTCAGTTTGATGAAAGACAGTTTAATAGCCTAGGGTGTATTATCCCTGCCTTATTACTATTACCCACATCTCTAGATTTGTGGGACGTCGTATATGACGTCAGTAGGTTCAAATATACGACTTTTAAAAGATGTAGGTAATAGTAGGTATGCAAGTGAGGATTCGAGAACCAAAAGAAGTGTTCACGAATTGATTCCTTTTGGTAGTTTTGTTGTCAAAATTTGCTTTCGTTCCTCATGGACATATATGTACTGCTTGTGGTTACTTGGCTACTTTTTTACTCAGAAATTCCTCAATAATTATTCAATTTTTGGGTACTCCCTAAAAATAATAGACTTCTTTCGAAACTCGCTTATGCGCAAGGGTGTGAAGGAGACGCGGAACCTCGACCCGCAGCGTACTCTAATGTCACACTACTGGACAAAAGAGATGGGGTGGTTGCAAGAGCTAGTAAATAGAGTATTTTAGATTGAACACAAAAAAATCTGTGGTACTCTATGTTACTAGCCGAATTACTATATAATCATTTTGAGATGAAAGATTCAAGACTAAATACGTTCAAGAGATGGGATATCGAGGCAGCCTTTAAAGGGTGCAAAAGTAATGGTTTTAGAATGGAAGATACGCATATAAAGAGTAAAGTGCGATTAGAGAATTTTATAAAATGTTTATTTATAGCATATGCAATGGCAATAAAAATAGGAGCAATTGGAGAGCAAGAGCAACCGATAAAAATGAAGAAAACGCTAGGATGTAGGAGTTATTCTGTACTACAGTTAGGTATAAGATCAATTAAACAAGCTTATAGTCGTTCTAAGCAATTTTTTGATTCCTTAATCATAAAATTGTTTAAGTTACACTTTGTGCAACCAACCTAACCTTTTTGTCCAGTAGTGTGACTCTAATGTACGTGAGGATTCGAGTACAGACGTCGCGTACAAATCACCAGCAGAAGTAGAGTTTCGAAAGAAGTCTAATGAACATATAGACTATAGAAATGAAACCTTTACAGAAGCTAGATAGAAAATGTATGCAAGGATATAGTTGAGAGGGATATGCTAAATATTTCAGCCTTTATTATCACAAAAAACGAAGCTACTAGGATTGCAAGAGCTATCAACAGTGTTAAGGACATTGTCGAGGAGGTTATTGTTGTTGATAGTGGGAGTACTGATGATACAGTACAAATTGCTAGAAATTTAGGAGTCAAAGTGATTTCTAACGGATGGAATGGATATGTTAAACAAAAGACTTTTGGTAAAAATTTATGTCAGAATGATTGGATATTAAATATTGATGCTGATGAAGAATTGTCAAAAGAATTACAGGATGAAATAGAGTTTATATTCGCTTCAAATAATCAAGATAACTATTTAGCCTATCGCACTAAAATTGTCACATTGCACCGTAATGATGATAAGATTCGCTGCTTTGCTCCTTATAATAAATGCATCAGATTGTATAATCGTAAATATAGTAGTTTTTCTGATAATAATATTACTACCCATGATTCGGTGTTATTTAATCTAAATATTAGTTTACAAAACAAAATCTATGATTTAAATGGTATAATTTATCGCAGGCTTGGCACGTCAATTGAACAACTGGTAGCTAAAGCAAATTGCTATTCCTCTGAGCAAGCAGAAAACTTAGTTAAACTAGGTAGGAGTCCATCAAAAACAAGAATTGTTACAGAAACTATGTTTTATTTTTTTAAATCATTTTTTATAAGACGATATTGGGTGTTTGGTCTTGATGGTTTTGTTGACTCTATGATTTTTGCTTTTGCACGGTTTATAAGACTTGCTAAAGCAAGAGAGTTGTTAAATAATAAAAAAGACGATAACAACATAGAAGCGTAGATTACATAATAGCCTACAATTTTTGTAAGGTTTAGTAGCAAGCTCAGCATATAGACATAAATACAGGGCAGTTTAAAAGTCGTTACCAGTGGGTGGTATAAATTATTTAGCTGCTATCGATGTCATCCCAGCCTCGGTACGGGAAAGAAATGTTCTGAGGGGGTGTTTATAGATTGTAGACCCTTGTTTTTGCAGGGGGTGACATCAATTCTATTACTATGACTCAAACATTTCTAGATTAGCTATAATGTATATAAGGCTACACGCTAGTTATGGTTGAAACATTTCCATGTTAGCTACATTACTACTTTCTGTAAACAAAATTAAAAAATTTTAAAATAATTACTTGCATAAAATAAAATTTTACTGTATATGTGACTAGAAAACAATAAAACCGTTTGTTACGGTTCTTTTGTTATCAGAAATTATACTCAAATGATTTGAGTATAATCGAGGTTGAAAATGAATAGATTAAAGAGAAGATTAGCAATCTAATCAAAAATATGGTAAAATTCAAATGACCCTAGGGAAGATATTAATAAGTCGAAGATCCTATATATATGGACTATTATTTGTTGCAGTATCGATTGTTGTAGTGATAGTTTCTATCAAAAAAGTAGTCAGTAGACAAGCCCCAACACAGCAAGTGGACAATCAAGCTGTCGTAATTCCTGTAGAAGTGGTTAAGGCTCAATATTCAGAGGAGACAAATGATATATTGGTTACAACAGGTAAAACCTTAGCCTATGAAACACATGCAGTTAAAGTCAATACAACAGGAAGAATTAAAGAACTTGACTTGCCTATAGGTAGCTATGTTAAAAAAGGTGATATTTTAGCGGTATTAGATACCACGCAAATTGACTATCTGATTGAACTAGCAAATGAAGAGTATCGTCTTAAAGAGAAAAAAGCTAATGCGATGAAGCAGTTATTGGATAAGAACCTCATTAGATATACAGAGTATGTGAACCATAACATAGAATACCTTGATGCTAAACAAAAATATTATACATTACTTGATGAAAAAACCAATCATTATGTTGTTGCACCATTAAGTGGAATTGTTGAACGAAAACTTGTTACTGTGGGGGAGCTTGTTACACAAAAGGATAAAATAGTCGTTCTTTATGATATTCATATTATCAAGGTTGCGTTTGGTCTTGATGAAAGCGACTATCAAAAATTTAAAAGTTCGGGAGGAAGTTATGTCAACATCTATATTCCCGCTTTAAACTTAGCCCTTAAACTAAGTGATTTTAAAACTTCAGAAATTGCCCAAGATAAGAATCACTCAGTCTATATTGAGGCATTTATTCCAAATGATGATAATTCAATCATGCCGGGCTTATTTGTTAACGTAAATGTTATTTTCAATGGCAACAAGCAACGGATAAAATTGCCAAACTCAGCTGTTTTTTTTGACTCTTATTACTATGTCTATGTTATTGAGAATAATACAGCTAAAAAAGTAAGGATTGAAATAGGTGATAGTGATAGCCAAAGTGTAGAGGTAGTTAGTGGCATCAAACCCAATGACCAAGTGGTTATTTCAGGCAAGAAGGGATTGCATGACGAAGCCAAGGTTTTGATTGAAGATGAGACAACTCACTCAACAATACGAAATAGACCATAACTTATTGACGTACCGGAATCGAAACTTGACAAATTATAATAATAGTTTGGTAAATCGAGGATATTTCAATTTAATTTACAATATATTAATACTTTTTTTCATTGTTGGAGAAATAAATATAAATGAGTAAAAAAATTCAAAAACTATACTTTTTTATGATACTGTTATTCTGTAGTTCTGTTAATGCTCTTGAGAATAATGATGATAACATAGCTAAACTTAAGCAATTAAACAAAATTCAAGCAGGTGCTATACAGGACCTGAGGAGAAAGGAACTTAAGCTTCAGGAAGAGTTGAAGCAAAAAGAGCAAGAACTGGAGGAATCTCAAAATATTAATGGTAGTGGTACTTCAAATAACTCAAATTCTTCATCAAATACAGGGCAAAGAACTACAGGAAGCAATAATGTTGCTCCAGAACAGTATATTGGTAGTAATAATCGTAATACTCAAGATAATGCAAGTTCTCAAATAAATTCTAAACTATCTGTAAATGATGACAAAAATCTTGATATTGTAAAAGTTCCAAATACTGCTGATTCTATGCAGAAAACTAATCAATCACAAACTAATCAATCACAAAGTGATATAACTGGAAATTCGAACCAACAAGAAATAATGTTAGGTGATAAGAAGCAATCGAATAGTCAAATTGACCAATTGGACTCAGATGGTGAACCGCTGGAAACACGTGAAAATACTTTGAAATTTGAACTATTGCAGAGTGATATTGAAGAAGCTGAAGCAAAATTAAATGATTTGAATAATGCTTATATGGAGAAAGAATTAGCATTTGAAAAACTAGAGCAATTACAATCACAATTACCTAAACAACCAGAGATAAAAGATAATTCATTAAATCAGCTGCAAAATCAAGAAGCTCAAAAAAATGTGGCTGCTTTACAGGGTGATTTGCAGTTAGAGAAAGGGGTTGTTAAGGAAGAGTTAAAGACTCAGTTAGAAGAGACAGAAAAAAATACAAAAAATCAGCTGACAGCACTTAGTGCAGCAAAAGATTTAGGATATAATAAGTTGAATACAGATTTCCAATCTAAGTTGAATAAAGATAAAAAAGATCATGAACTAGTTCAGCAAGAATTAGTAAAAAAGGAGAAAGAAAATGAGGATTTGCAAAAGCAGATAACAACCTTAGGTAAAGATAAGGATGGCTTGGAGAATGGTTTAGTAGATGCTAGAAATAAGGCAGCAGCTTTGACTAAAGAGAAACAGGAAAAAGATAACGAATTAAAAGGGATAAAGGATGAGTTGGCTAAAACGATAGCAGCTCACGCATTAGACAAACAAGCCTTAGAGGATGGTAATAAGGAGTTGGAAAAAAACTTAGCAGATGCTAGAAAAAATGCAGAAGATTTGATTACAGCAAACGATAAAGCATTAGACGAGAAGGGTAAGTTAGCTGAAGTACTTGCGGCTCAGCAAGATACGTTAGCAAAGAATCAACAGGAACTGCTAGGTTTGAATCAAGAAAGAGAGAAGATAGCTAAAGAGCTAAAAAATTTGACTGAAGCTCAAGCAAAGAAAGAGCAGGAATTTGCAGCACAAATAGCAGCTTTGACTAAAGAGAAACAGCAGCAAGATACGGAATTACAAAAGGTACAAGCTAAGTTAGATGCAGAGGTTGAAGATCATAAAGCAAAAGAGCAAAAATTAAAAGAAGCAAATGATAAGGTCGCTAAAGATCTAGCAGATTTGACTAAAGTACAACAGGAAAAAGATAACGAATTAAAAGGGATAAAGGATGAGTTGGCTGAAACGATAGCAGCTCACGCATTAGACAAACAAAACTTAGAGAAAGAGAATAAGTTAGTGGTGGAGAGGTTTGCAAAGGCAGAAAATGAGATAGCAACTTTGATGGAACAAAAAGATGAAGTGGCTAAAGTTAAGAAGCAGTTGGAGAATAGTTTACAAGTTGCTAATAATGAAAAAGATGCTATTCAAGCTAAATTTGCTAAAGCAGAAGAATTAGAAAGGTTGGCACAGGTTGAGATAACAAAGAATCAACAGGCATTAGAATTAGCTCAGCAAGCATTAATAGAAAAGGAGAATAAATTCAAGGAAGAAAGTGGTAAGTCTCTAAATTTGCAAGGGAATATAACAGCTTTAAAAGATCAGATGGAAGCTTTGGCTAAAGAAAAACAGGAAAATGAGCAGAGAATAGGGGGGTTGATTGAAGAGTGGAAAGTAAGAGAGCAAGAATTTGAAGTAGCAAATGAGAAGGTCGCTAAAGAGGTAGCAGCTTTGACTAAAGAAACTGTTGCTTTGAATGCCACTTTGACTGAAGCTCAAAAGGCAAGAGAGCAGGCAGCTGAAGATCTAAAAGAACAACAGCAGAAAGTAACAGCTTTGAATCAAGATCTAGCAGAAAGAGAGCAAAGAATAACAGATTTGAATGCAAAACAAGATGAGATGGTTAAAGATCTAGAAGAAAAAAAGCAGGAGAATGAAGCAAAAATGGCAGCTTTGACTAAAGCTCAGGAAGAAAATGGACAGTTACAAGCAAGTAAGACAGAGTTAGAAAAGAATTTAGCGGCTTTGAAGCAAGATCATGAAGAGAGGGCTAAGCAAATGGCAACTTTGGATAAAGAAAAACAGGCAAAAGAGAAGGCAGTTAAAGAGCTAGCAGCTTTGACTCAACAAGCAAAGGATGCACAGGCTGAAATAGTAAATAAGCAACAAGAATTAGAAATAGGGAAGAGCAAATTTAAGGAAGAAAGTAAGAACCTACAAGAAAAGATGGCAGCCTTAGAGAAAGCTAAGAAGCAGTTGGAGAATAGTTTACAAGTTGCTAATAATGAAAAATATGCTATTCAAGATGAATTTGCTAAAGCACAAGAATCAGAAAGGTTGGCACAGGCTGAGATAGCAAAGAACCAACAGGCATTAGAGTCAGTTCAAAAAGAATTAGTAGAAAAGGAGAATAAATTTAAGGAAGAAAGTGAGAGGTTTGCAAAGGCAGAAAATGAGATAGCAACTTTGATGGA
Organism: Candidatus Tisiphia endosymbiont of Melanophora roralis; assembly: GCF_964026575.1. Classification (NCBI taxonomy): domain Bacteria; kingdom Pseudomonadati; phylum Pseudomonadota; class Alphaproteobacteria; order Rickettsiales; family Rickettsiaceae; genus Candidatus Tisiphia; species Candidatus Tisiphia endosymbiont of Melanophora roralis. The sequence goes on along the minus strand of NZ_OZ032161.1, from coordinate 1,264,353 downwards.
ACAAAAAGATGAAGTGGCTAAAGTTAAGAAGCAGTTGGAGAATAGTTTACAAGTTGCTAATAATGAAAAAGATGCTATTCAAGCTAAATTTGCTAAAGCAGAAGAATTAGAAAGGTTGGCACAGGTTGAGATAACAAAGAATCAACAGGCATTAGAATTAGCTCAGCAAGAATTAGTAGAAAAGGAGAAGGAAAATGAGAGTTTGCAAGAGCAGATAACAACCTTAGGTAAAGATAAGGATGGCTTGGGGGTGGATTTAGTAGATGCTAGAAATAAGGCAGAAGCTTTGACTAAAGAAACTGTTGCTTTGAATGCCACTTTGACTGAAACTCAAAAGGCAAGAGAGCAGGCAGCTGAGGATCTAAAAGAACAACAGCAGAAAGTAACAGCTTTGACTCAAGCTCAGACAGGAAAAGATAAGCAAATAGAAGATTTGACTAAAGCAAAGGATGATGCATTAGTAGAGAAGGATAAGTTGGCTAAAGAAAAGGATGATGCATTAGCAGAACAGGCTAAGTTGGTTGAAGATGTTAAAGCTCAGGCAGAAAAAATGGTAGCTTTGAATCAAGCAAAAGATGAGGCATTAAAAGACAAGGCTAAGTTGGATGAAGAGGTTAAAGTTCATGAAAAACAAATTGAGGAGTTGACTGCAACATTGGCTGAAGAAAAACAGGCAAAAGAGAAGGCTGATAAAGATTTAGCAGATTTAACCGCAGCTCATAAAGTAAAAGAGGAAGAACTTAAAGTAGCACAGGTTCAGTTAGCTGAAGCGGTTAAAGCTCAGGCAGAAAAAGATCAGGCTATTAAAGCTCAGGAAGAAAGAATGGCGGTTTTAACTAAAGAAAAACAGGAGCAAAATGCGAAATTACAAAAGGTACAAGAGAAGTTAGATGAAGTGGTTGAAGCTCATAAAGCAAACGAGCAGGCATTAGAATTAGCTCAGAAAGAATTAGAAATAGAGAAGAACAAATTTGAGCAAGAAAGTGAGAAGTTTGCTCAAGAAAAGGAACAGTTGAAAACAGAATTAGCAAATGCTAATCAGGATAATGAGGATTTAGACGTCAAGATAGCAGCTTTGACTCAACAAGCAAAGGAGGCAGAGGATAAGTTTGCTGAATTGGAGCAAGCTCACGAAGCTGCACAGGTTGAGATAGTAAATAAGCAACAAGAATTAGAAATAGAGAAGAGCAGGTTTGAGGAAGAAAGTAAGAAGCTACAAAAAAATATAACAGATTTAGAGGATGGTAAGAAACAGTTGGAACAGAATTTAGTAAATGCTGAAAGAAAAGCAGAAGATTTGACTGCAGCAAACGATAAAGCATTAGACGAGAAGGGTAAGTTGGCTGAAGCACTTGCGGCTCAGCAAGATACGTTAGCAAAGAATCAACAGGAATATAAAGCACAAATATCAGATATAACTAACGCAAAAGATGAGGCATTAAAAGACAAGGCTAAGTTGGATGGAGAGGTTGAAGCTCATAAAAAACAAATTGCGGCTTTGAATCAAGCAAACGAGAAGGCAGTTAAAGATTTAGAAGTTCAGAAAGAACAAATTATAGCTTTGAAGCAAGAAAAAGAGCAGGCGGATAAAGGTCAGAAAGCTCTAGAAGAAAAAATTGCAGCTTTGAATCAAGCTAAGGAAGATAGGGGGAAAGAATTTGAGATTCTGCAAGAAGATAAGAAGAAGATGGAACAGAGCTTAGCAACTTTAAAACAAGAAAAAGAGCAGGTAGCTCAAGATTTGAAAGAACAACAGCAGAAAGTTATAGATTTGAATCAAGTTCAGATAGAAAGAGAACGGCAAATTGCAGCTTTAGCTGACGCTCAGCAAAAATTAGTGGAAGATAAGAACAAATTTGAGGAAGAAAGTAAGAAGTTTGCTCAAGAAAAGGAACAGTTGAAAACAGAATTAGCAAATGCTAATAAGGATAATGAGGACTTAGACGCCAAGATAGCAGCTTCGACTCAACAAGCAAAGGATGCACAGGATAAGTTTGTTGCATTGGAGCAAGCTCACGAAGCTGCACAGGCTGAGATAGTAAGGAATCAACAGGCATTAGAATCGTTTAAGAATGAATTAGCAGCAGAAAAGAACAAATTTGAAAAAGAAAGTAAAAAGTTAGCTCAGGATAAGGATAAGTTGGAGAAAAGCTTAGCAGATGCTACACAACTTGTACAAACTGAGCAAACTAAGTTGGATGATTTGCAAAAAGCTCACGCATTAGATAAACAAAGATTAGAGCAAGAGAATAAGGTAGCGGTAGAGAAGTTAGCAGAAGTTAATGAAAAATCACAACAACAGATAGAGGCTTTGACTAAAGAAAGAGATGCATTGGATGGAGTGACTACGAAGCACGCAGCTACGATAGCAGAGAGGGACAAGGAATTAGCGGATGTTAATGAAAAATTACAACAACAAGTACTTGCTTTGACTCAACAAAATGATGATACACAAGCTAAGTTAGTTGAGTTTGCTCAAATGCTTGAAGCTAATAAATTGGAAAAACAAAGGGCTCAAGATGCGATAGAAGAATTGGCACAATATAAGGATCAGTTGGAAGAAAAGTTAGCAGATGCTAAAGATGATACACTAAACAATGAAAGAAAGGCTCTTGATGATGAACATGCTAAGAATATGGAAGCCTTCGTAACAGAAGAAGAGATAATAAACAACCAGAGGAAGGATATTGATGAGGAGCATGTGCAAGCTCAGAAAGAGTTTGTAAAAGGAGAGGAGAAAAGAAATAAGCAGATAAAAGACCTTAAGGATCAGTATGCACTGGCGACCGGGCAAGCACAAAAAGAATTAAAGGGACAAATAAGTAAGCAGAAAGAAGAGAATGAGACTCAACGTCAAAAAGCTGTGACGGCATTACAAGCAACAGAGGCGGATATAATGAAGAAGAAACAAAACCTTGAGGAAGAACGTAAAAAGGCTGTGATGGCATTACAAACAATAGAGGCGGATGTAACTAAGAAGAAACAAAACCTTGAGGAAGATCGTAAAAAGGCTGTGACGGCATTACAAACAACAGAGGCGGATGTAACTAAGAAGAAACAAAACCTTGAGGAAGATCGTAAAAAGGCTGTGACGGCATTACAAACAACAGAGGCGGATGTAACTAAGAAGAAACAAAACCTTGAGGAAGATCGTAAAAAGGCTGTGACGGCATTACAAACAACAGAGGCGGATGTAACTAAGAAGAAACAAAACCTTGAGGAAGATCGTAAAAAGGCTGTGACGGCATTACAAACAACAGAGGCGGATGTAACTAAGAAGAAACAAAACCTTGAGGAAGATCGTAAAAAGGCTGTGACGGCATTACAAACAACAGAGGCGGATGTAACTAAGAAGAAACAAAACCTTGAGGAAGATCGTAAAAAGGCTGTGACGGCATTACAAACAACAGAGGCGGATGTAACTAAGAAGAAACAAAACCTTGAGGATGACCTTCAAAAGGCTGTGACGGCATTACAAACAACAGAGGCGGATATAATGAAGAAGAAACAAAACCTCGAGAATGACCTTCAAAAGGCTGTGACGGCATTACAAACAACAGAGGCGGATATAATGAAGAAGAAACAAAACCTCGAGAATGACCTTCAAAAGGCTGTGACGGCATTACAAACAACAGAGGTGGATATAATGAAGAAGAAACAAAATCTCGAGGAAGATCGTAAAAAGGCTGTGATGGCATTACAAACAACAGAGGCGGATGTAACTAAGAAGAAACAAAACCTTTATGGTGTGAAAGAGAATGGACTCAACAACAAAGCATCAGTGGAACAACAGAAAAAAAACCTTGAGGATGACCTTCAAAAGGCTGTGACGGCATTACAAGCAACAGAGGCGGATATAATGAAGAAGAAACAAAACCTTGAGGAAGAACGTAAAAAGGCTGTGATGGCATTACAAACAATAGAGGCGGATGTAACTAAGAAGAAACAAAACCTTGAGGAAGATCGTAAAAAGGCTGTGACGGCATTACAAACAACAGAGGCGGATGTAACTAAGAAGAAACAAAACCTTGAGGAAGATCGTAAAAAGGCTGTGACGGCATTACAAACAACAGAGGCGGATGTAACTAAGAAGAAACAAAACCTTGAGGAAGATCGTAAAAAGGCTGTGACGGCATTACAAACAACAGAGGCGGATGTAACTAAGAAGAAACAAAACCTTGAGGAAGATCGTAAAAAGGCTGTGACGGCATTACAAACAACAGAGGCGGATGTAACTAAGAAGAAACAAAACCTTGAGGAAGATCGTAAAAAGGCTGTGACGGCATTACAAACAACAGAGGCGGATGTAACTAAGAAGAAACAAAACCTTGAGGAAGATCGTAAAAAGGCTGTGACGGCATTACAAACAACAGAGGCGGATGTAACTAAGAAGAAACAAAACCTTGAGGAAGATCGTAAAAAGGCTGTGACGGCATTACAAACAACAGAGGCGGATGTAACTAAGAAGAAACAAAACCTTGAGGAAGATCGTAAAAAGGCTGTGACGGCATTACAAACAACAGAGGCGGATGTAACTAAGAAGAAACAAAACCTTGAGGAAGATCGTAAAAAGGCTGTGACGGCATTACAAACAACAGAGGCGGATGTAACTAAGAAGAAACAAAACCTTGAGGAAGATCGTAAAAAGGCTGTGACGGCATTACAAACAACAGAGATGGATGTAGCTAAGAAGAAACAAAACCTTGAGGGTGGGCATACACAGGCTATGAAATTCCGAGGTAGTTTCGTTAATCAACGAAACTCATCAGGAGTAAAAACAGCAAATCAAGGCTTAACTAATGTGCGAAATGAAATGAGAAAGGTACAGGGGAGCAGTACACCATTGAATAGTAATAATAACAGTGTAACCTCTAGAAGCAATCGTTCAATTAGTATATCTAGTGTAAGTAGTATAGGTAGTGTAGGTGATTTAACAAAGTCATCCGATCCATTAGAGCAGAAAGTTGCTGCAAATAACCTACTAGTGAAACAATCGAGCAACAAAACTCCAGTTGTAATCCCAAAAGCATCCCCAACTGAGGGAGAGAGTGCAGTAAAAAGAGTAATACCTGAAGCTAGTAACGTATTAAGAGAACAGAATATTCCTAAACTTGCAACCTCAAAGCAGTCTAAGGTAATTGATCCAGCGGTAGTAAAAACAAGTACTGTTGTAACTAAAGCTAAAGTTACAATCCCAGCTGCAACTAGCACAAACAATGCTAAGCCGCAACCCAACACCCAGCACTCACTACCGAGGAGAACAGGGGTGCAGGGTTCTACTAAGAATATTAGGCAGTAATATGAAGAAATTTACGGCAGTATTAAATTATAATAACCTTGGTATAAGACATCGGTTTAATAGCCTAGGGTGTCATCCCTGCGTAGGTAGCGGGATCTAAAAATGTTGAATAGTCTTCTAGGCTATTTCTTTAGACCCCTGCCTTCGCAGGGGTGACATCTATAACTGTCGAAAGTTAGTAAATACAGCTTCCCTATACGTCTATTAGCAAGAAGGCTGTAAGGTCGAGGAAGCAATCCAGTAACATCATTTATCTATAGATTGTTTCCTAGATTGCTTCGCTTACGCTCGCTAATAGACGCTGTGGTATAAGTGTTTGTAAACTTTCGATAGTTGTGGGGTGACATTGAAGTAGATGTAGAGGTGACATCCTTAATAAGGATGATGCTGAATCTAGTATTAATTTGTTACATCGAGTTGAGAATATAATAGACTTCTTTCGAAACTCTACTTCTGCTGGTGATTTGTACGCGACTCATCTTCGAGATAAATATGAGCAGAAATTATGCTATAGAACGTGAGTATTATGCGACGAGTGGAGTGTAGAATTAAATTCTCGTTACTGACTACATTTTTTCACCTGTGGAATTTTATAATAAAGAAATACTGATAAAAGTGTACTTTAATGACAAGAGTTTTTATTTGAAACAAAACAATGGTAATACACATAAGAAGCATTATGTTGACTAATTTTTAGTATGTCAAGTAGAAAAGTGATGTTTACATGACTACAAACTTCATACCAAAACCACTGCGAACCTGATTCTTTAGACGTTTCAAGCACTTTTTCGTCTCGAAGATGAGACGCGACGTCTGTACTCGAATCCTCACGTACATTAGAGTACGCTGCGGGTCGAGGTTCCGCGTCTCCTTCACACCCTTGCGCATAAGCGAGTTTCGAAAGAAGTCTAATAAAGAATTATTATGAAATTTTTTTACAACTTTTAATTATAGATTTTAAACTACTATGAATCTTTGGACTCTCTTATGATAAAAAAATTGTTGGAACATAGTAGCTTCTTTATTGTGATAAATATTGTGGTTGTGCTATTTGGTATATACTCATATTTGCAGCTGAAAATTCAACTTTTACCAAACATTCCTGTTTCAAATATTTACATTTCTATTGTTAACCCGAATGTAAAGCCGGACCTGATAGAGAAATATACTACCAAACCTTTTGAGGAAGTTTTTTCACACATTGATGGTCTTAAGTCGATTATTGCTATTAGTCAGTTAGGAGAGAGTAAAATAACTCTAAGCATTGTCAAAAAAGTTCCTATAGAACAAGCAATTAATCAAGTTAGAGATTTGATACTAAAAAATAAGGCTCTCCTGCCAGAGGGGGCTAAAGAGCCTATAATATCTACTGAAAGCTTTTCTGTTTTACCAATGATGTATATTGCGGTGAGTTCTAAGAACAATGTATCAGCTACTGCTGATGATATTGAGTTGATCAAAAAAAAGCTTAAATATGTCGATGGTGTAGCCAATACATCTAGTTTTGGTATGACTGAAAAAGTGATCAATATCGATATTGATCCTGAAAAGATTGCAAAATATTATATTCCGTTAGATAGTATTCTTGCTTCGTTAACACTACAAAACAGTGATTTCTCTGGTGGTAAGTTATCAAATCAATATAAAACAGAGTATATTTCTTTTGGTACAGCAATTAATAAGTTGAGTGATTTTGGTGAAATCAATTTAGAAAGTAATAATGTTGCTATAAAATTAAAAAATATTGCCAGCATTACAATATCAGATAAAGAAGCACTTAGCCTTGCTTATTTTGGTATGGATAAAATTGTTTTATTAGGTATTTTTGCTAAGTCGGATGCAAATCCAATCGATGTATCAAAGAGTGTAAAACATTTCCTAGAACATTATGAAAAAGCCAATCCCCAATTTATCTTTCAGGTTATTATCGATGATAGCCAAGATATTTTACAAGCATTTCAAGAAGTAAGAAAAACTTTGCTTGAATCGGTCTTGTTGGTGTCAGTAATTGTTTTACTGCTAATGGGATCATTGCGATATTCAATTATCGCAATTTGTGCAATTCCAGTTTCGCTTGCAGCTTGTTTTGTTATGCTGTACTTATGTGGTTTTACACTCAATGCCATAACAATGTTGGCTATGGTACTGGCTATAGGGTTAGTGGTTGACGACTCTATTGTAGTGATTGAAAATGCTGAACATTATTATCGGAAGAATAAAGATGCTTTAACTAGTATATTGCAAGCAATTTATAGTCTTTTTTTATCTGTTTTAATATTGATGTTTACGCTAGTAGTAATATATGTCCCTATTTTGTTTATTAAAGGAGAAGTAGGAAAAATTTTGCAGGAATTTGCTTTGTCAGTAATTGCTTGTTTAGTGATGTCCTTTATCGTTGCATTTACCTTAACACCCATATTGTTTTTAAAACTAGCAAATAATACGCATGAAAGCAAATTTGTTCAAATTGTTAATAAGACATTGGATATGATTACATACAAATATCAGGAGTCTTTATTTTTTATTATACGCCATGCCAAAATATTTTTATCCTTGGTGGCTGTCGTTGTAGCGGCTGGTACATATGTTGCAGTTAACAATATGAAAATAGAAATTGAGCCATTTGAAAAAAAAGATATGCTTATACTTACTAACACCTTTATGGTTAATACCAATTTAAGTTACATCCATCACTATATGGAGAAAATTACTAAAGTAATCAAGGATAATGATAATATTAAATATACTCTGAGTATTGAAGAATCACCACGTTCAACGATTTGGTTGATATTAAAAGATAAAACTAAAGCAGTACAAACATTGCATGAAATTGAAGCTAAACTAGCAAAAATAGCAGTGGGTGGAGATATTTCAGTGAAATTTGCTCAAGGGAAAAATGCTGGTTCAGCAAAGGGTAACGTTGAGTTAAGCTTTTATGTCAATAACCAATCATCCATGGAGAATGCTTGGCAGGCTGTTCATTTTATACAGACTAACTCAAAAGATTTATTTACTAATGTTATAGCTATTGAGGCTTCACCTGTACAAGATTATAAAATTTGGTGTAATCAAGATAAGTTATTTAAATATGGTTTAAGTCAGAAAGATATATCAAGTACGTTAGACATTCTGTTTAATGCTAGGAAGATAGGGAGCTTTAAGCACTATGATAATAGCTATGATGTCATCGCTAAATCAGATCCTAAATTTGGCAAAACACTAAGTAATATACAAAATATGTTCATTACAACACAGAAAAATGGAGAAAACCTTATTCAGCTTAAGGATATATGTGATATTAATAGGGTGAATACCGTTAATCAAATTATGCGTTATAATGAGCAATATTCCATTGAAGTAATTGCCACTGCTAAACATGGTATTAAATTGCAGGATGCAGTTCATTTTATTAATCAGTTAAACAGCAAGTTACCAAATGATAGTGATATTAGCTATAGTGAGCAAACGCAAATACTTATTGATTCAACATCATCATTTACAGTACTAATTTTACTATCTGTACTTGGACTCTACTTATTAATGTTTGCACGTTTTAACGACTCAATTCTATCACTGTTTATTTTAGTTGGGGGAATTCCAGCCGCTTTAAGTGTAGCATTATTAAGCTTATATTTTTCTCAAGGGGGATTAAATATATATACGCAAATATCACTTATCACATTAGCAGGATTAATGACTAAGCATAGTGTGTTGTTATGTAGTGCAATGCATCAGAAGGGACAAAGAACTCTAAAAACAATATTAACAGCGGCAACATCAAGAATCAGGGCAATTTTAATTACTTCTTTAGCTATGAGTATTGGTTTGTTGTCACTTTTCTTTGATAATGGCAACTATGCCAATAGTCGTTTTCAAATGGCTATAGTTTTGGTAACAGGGATTGTTGTTGGGTCGATATTAACACTTTATGTAACACCTTTGCTTTATGTTGGTTTTCATCAACTGTCGAAAGTTAGAAGAGCTAGGGAGCAGTAGTAAAAGCTATTAGTTTAATATATAAAAGATAGCTTTAATTATACAGGATAATGATAGCACAAATATTAACCCCACTAAGTATAATATTACAAACCAAAACCATTGTTTGGATTTTTGAGAAATAAAAATTTTTCTCAACTTACTAATACATAGGGTGATGAGTCGATTTTCCACGGAATATATAATAACAATAAGTTGTATAACCCAATATTATTGGTAAAAGTGTTGCCGCCCCTACCAACATTAGAGATTGTGATTCTGCTGCCGCTGCCGCTTGCCACAGAGATATTTGATATGGTACTATAAAAGGCCAAATACTTAAGATAAGCCCCAAATAGCCTAGAATAAAAAGTAAAACTGAGTAACAAAAAGGCTGAAATTCTTTATTCTTATAAAGAGTTGAAAGTAACCTAAATAATGTAAAAATAGTTAAAATGGGGATTAATGAGAGATATATAAAATTAGGCATACTAAACCAAAATATACGAATTCGCTCATTTAAAAACGGTATCCATAAACTTACTAAACCCATAAATAACATAACATATATTAACACGTATGATGCGGATTTACGAGCCCATATTTGGGTATTTTCGTCAGTCTTCATTATCAGCCAAGTAGCACCAAGAAGAGCGTAACCAAATACTAGAGCAATACCTGTCATGATAGAAAAAGGTGTTAGCCAATCAAAAGCATTGCCAACAAATATTCTGCCATCAATTTTAATTCCTTGTATAAAAGCTCCTAGCATAATTCCCTGAAATAATGCAGCGATGATAGAGCCAAAATGGAAAGAGTAATCCCATATGAAACAATATTTTAGAGAGGCTTTAAATCTAAATTCAAAAGCTACTCCGCGGAAGATTAATCCCAAAAGCATTGCGGTAATTGGTATATAGAAGGCTGACATCAAAACTGAATAAGCTAGTGGGAATGCGGCAAATAACCCACCACCACCTAAAACTAACCAAGTTTCATTACCGTCCCAAAATGGTACTACAGAGTTCATCATTTTATTGCGGCAATCTTGAGTAGGAGCAAATGGGAATAATATACCAATGCCTAGATCAAACCCATCTAATAATACATAAAGAAAGATTGCTGTGGCAATTATTCCACCCCAAACCAAAGGTAAATCTATATAGGGAGCAAAATTAAGCATGGTTGATATTATCCCTTACTGGTTGGATTTCCTAGTACTATAGTTGTATAGTCAATTGATGAGAATTTGGTGACGTCGTCACTCGTCGCTCGCCTATTATCTATAGGCTTCGCTCCATCGTTCCTAGCATCAAATCCTCCTGAATTGACTATAGTACTAGGTCCTTTTTTTATTAAAGTTATAATATAATAAATGCCTCCGCCAAATATAAAAGCATACACTATAACAAAAGCAATTAGTGAGGCAAAGATATATTGACCTAATACTGGTGAAGATACTTCAGATGTTCTGAGTATATTATATACTACATAAGGTTGCCTACCAACTTCTGTAACAAACCAACCTGCTAATATTGCTATAAAACCAGATGGAGTCATCAACATGCACCAATATTGAAACCATTTTGTATCAAATAATCTTTTACGTAAGTATAACACTAATGCAATAACCCCAGTAATTACCATTAATATACCGATTCCTACCATTACTCGGAAGGAAAAAAATACTATTAATACAGGAGGTCGATTTTCTTTTGGCCATTCTTTTAAACCTTTTACTTCTCCATCTAAGCTGTGTGTCAGTAATAAGCTAGCAACTTTTGGTATTTCTATAGTATATTTTGTCGTCTCTTCTTCTGATGAAGGCCAGCCAAAGAGTCTAAGGTCTGCTCCTTTCTCTGTGTCCCATATACCTTCTATAGCAGCAACTTTTGTCGGCTGATGTTTTAGAGTATTTAACCCATGTTGATCACCAATAAAAAGTTGTATAGGGGCAACAGCTACTGCCATCAACATTGCCATGCCAAACATGATTCTAGCATGGTTAACAAATTTTTTATGTAAAAGATAGCAGGCAGCAACACCACCAACTGCAAAAGCTGTAGTTAAATATGCTGCTACAATCATATGACAAAAACGATATGGAAATGAAGGATTAAAAATAATTTTCAACCAACTTACCGGGTATAAAATATTATCTGCTCGTACTTCATAACCAGTAGGAGTTTGCATCCAGCTATTAGCTGCAATAATCCAAAAAGCAGAGATAATTGTACCAACTGCCACGATTAAAGTGGCAGCGAAATGCATATTTTTACTGACTCTATTCCAGCCAAATAGCATAATTCCAAGGAAAGATGATTCCAAAAAGAATGCAGTAAGCACTTCAAAACCTAAAAGTGGTCCAAGTACATTACCTACCTTATCAGAGAAACCTGACCAATTCGTACCAAATTGATAAGACATAACAACGCCTGATACCACTCCCATACCAAAAGTAATAGCAAAAATCTTAATCCAAAATTTATATATTTCTTGATAAATATTATTACCAGTTTTAATCCATAACCCTTCTACGACAGCAAGCCAGCTAGCAAGACCAATGGTAAAGGACGGAAAAATTATATGAAAACTTATGGTAAAGGCAAATTGTATACGAGATAGTAGATTAGGATCGAATTCCATATTGTTACTTTGTGTCAAACCGCTTTAAGTCTGATTGTTTACACTCTCATTCCAATTTCGGATTAATTTCATTAATCCGAAATTGAGGTGATAAGAGACTTCTTTGATAAAAAATGCTATAGTCAATTTTATTTTCAAATGCTACCATACACTATTCGCACTAGATTGTCACGTTAAGTTAACCTCATTTTATGCGAATTCGGGATAAGAATTTATCAATTCTTATCCCAAATTCGGTGAAATTATGGAAACAATCAGATTTGAGACGGCTCTGCATCTGATTGTTAAATTAATATTGTGCTAAAATCATGTTTTTAGCTTTAGAAAGGTTTAAAATGCATTCGCGTTAGCCGCTTTAAGAATACATTTTTCCTTATATTAAAGCCAATTCGGAGTCACATTCGAGTATATAAACCTTTGATTCTATTTATTCAACTTAAAAATTTTTTAAATATTGCTTGCATGTAATGGAATTTTACTGTAGTATGACCACAAATATCCGTTTGAAACGGATATTTGTGATATAAAAACTAACTGGAGGAATAAATATGATGTTTGGAACAGTGTGTAAACAAGTTGTTGCTAAAGTACGCTATGGTGGTTTAACTACTTTATTTGATAAAAATCCTTTATTTACAGCTGTAAAGACAGGTAATGTAAAATTAGTAAATCATTTAGTTACAAAAGGTAATGTAAATAATCAAGATAAAGACGGTAATACTGTACTACATTATGCAACAGAACATAAAAACAATCCTAATAGTACTAAGATCACTGAAATGTTATTAGAAATGGCAGCAGATCCAAATATAGCTAATAAGGACACTAATACACCATTAGACATTGCTTCTATAAATGGTAATTATCCAAATGTTTGTCTATTAGAAGCATATGGTGCTAGAATTAAAAAACCATATTTGTTTAAGGCACAGCTAGATAAGAATATACAGAAAGATATAAATGATTTTCGGGAATTATTGAACAAATCAATGGGTTTATCATCTGATGCTCATTTAAAAAAGATAAGTGATATTGTAGAATCCTTATATGAAGCAACAAGTCATGACACTACGGATTATTCATTTAATAATAAATGTACTACTATATACCAAAATGTACTTGATCGTGGTATTGGTGCAGTGTCTGTTCCATTGTCAGGGGTAGATGATGGACTATCTTTTGATTCTTAATGAAGCAAGTAGCAACTGGAAAATGGATGAAACATATATATACTCAGGTAGAACTTCAAGAATTGTCGGCGTCGTGTCAAAGGTCTGTGCTGCTCCGTTACTCATGTACGCTACGCCGCTCGACTTTGCTACTGCCTAGCTCTTCTTGAAGTTATACTATCGTCTACCCAACTCTTGAAATCATAGTAGTATACTCGATGAAAATCAAGAATTGCGTTGTCGTCTTCAGGGATCGTAGGTAGCCACGTACTAAATGTACGCCTAGCCCCTACAACTGTTGAAAGTTAAAAAACCGTCTATTAGCGAAGTGCCGTTAGGTGCTGTGGCAATCTTCATGATAGTCAAGGTCTCCTTCACGAGATTGCCACGTTGCCGCTTGCAGCGGCTTCTCGCAATGACGGTTTAAGCCTTACAACAGCACTTCGCTAATAGACGGTTTTTTTAACTGTCAACAGTTATGGATGTCACCCCTAATGGCATACTGAGCCTACTATTAATTTATATATAGACAAAAACAACAGCTAGAGCAGCAGGAACAATTAGAATTAACACGGAAAAAATAATGTAATTGGTATTTACTTTTTGATTATTATACCTTATATTTTAAAAATATTAATTTTATATACAAAGTATTACTTATGGCAAATTTACAGGCTAGACTTAATTCGTTAATGGCTCAAAAAAACATAAATGCTATAGATATAGAGAGGAAAACTGGACTAAGTAGAAATACTGTCTATAGCATTTTGTATGGTAGTTCAAAAAATCCTAGTGCTAATAATTTACAATTAATTGCAAAAGCCTTAGACATTAACTTGGAAGCTCTTGTTATTGATAATGAAATAAACCTCGAGATACTAACTGTTGATCAGATAAAAATTTTTAGCAAAGCTACTAGTGCAACAATTAATATATTAATTGAAAGAAACTTAAGTTTCTCATTGAGAAACCTTACAGCTCTAATAAAAGAAGTATATGAGTATGCTTTGAAGAAGCAGTCTGTTGATAATATATTTATAGATTGGATAATTGATAAATATCATAAACCTTAATTGTGTGGTTATAGACACGGTTACAAGATAATTGTCAGATGAATAAATTTATAGTGTACTCTTCTGATCCTACGAATTGTTTTTTGAGAATATCATTGATTCGCATGCGTAACTATACTATATATACGCTACGCCTTCTCACCATTCATTTTCAAATCATTTGAGTATGCCTGTCAGCAGCAACTAAAAATTCAATCAGAAGATTTACCATTGTCAGTATCTTTAGTAGGGGCAATTCTACCAACCATTTCATCTAGTGATATTTCAAAATAATCTGCTAGGGCTACTACAATTTGACTATTTAAAGTTTTTTGTTCCCTATTACTATTAACAAAACTATGTAAAGAGTTATTACTAAAACCTATAGTCATGCCTAATTTATATAAGTTTAAATTTTGTTTCTTTACCTTATCAATCAAAAACTTCTTTATATTAGAAGTGATGTCACTTGATGTAATTTTATAAAATTCTAGACTTTCTATATTAGGTAAAGAAATATATTCATTTCTTCCTACAACTTCATCCATAGAACACTTAAAGTAGTCAGCAATTTTCAATATATTACTAATAGTTGGGTTAGCTTTCAGACATTGCATAATATTAGTTACAGTAGAATAAGGAATGCCACTTTGTTCAGCAAAATCTTTTCTTGTTAATTTTAATTCATCAAACTTTTTTTTGAGGAATTCTTGTATTTGGTGAACAAGAGCCATATACTCAGAACAATTAAAATTTAAATACTCCCACCATAGAAATATTTTTTCTTGACACCTCAAAATAACTATAATAAACTAGCAAAATAGAATGAGATTATTAAAAAAGAGATCAATGATTATTGATTAATTTTTTAAAGCAAAGAATATACTTTTCTAAATCTCAAACTAAAAAACCAATATAATACTTAAGCTCTACTCTTAAATAAAGCTCAAGTATTATAGTTAACTGGTAAGTACTTTCAAGTTCGCAAAATTTCTAAGTACTTACTAGTAGCATTAATCAAATAGCATCAACTGCTATTTAAATAATAACCTTTTTATTGAGGTATTACTGTGATCATATACAAATTTCTTAGCCAAATCAACCCCAAATCAACTTATTTCAACCTCATTTATTTTCACAATCCTAGTAATACCATAATTCTATAATGTAAATGATATCAATCTTAGAACAATACAATGGAAGTAGAATATGTATTACCCACTATTAGTCATTCTATTATTCAGCATAATCATAGGGCAGATATTGTTAATTCTGTTATCTGTCAGGGGGTTTAGTAATATCCAGCTAAGCTATAACAATATTATTAGCATCAGTAAAGACTTCCCCAATACCTACATCAAGGCAAAAGATGAAATAGCACTATTGCATAAAGAAATAATAGAGTTAATTACTCTAACTACTAAGAAAGAGCAAGGTATATTACATATGACGTTTCGTTTAGAAGAGATGCATATATGCATAGAAATGCTACTTAATGAATTTAGAGAGCTTACTAATACTACGTCACAGACCAAGGAGAAAAAATAATTCTTATAATAATCCTTGTATGTTCAAGATTCATTCAAGTATATACCCCACAACTGTTGAAAGTTTACAAATAGCTATACCACAGCGTCATTGCGAGCGTAAGCGAAGCAATCTAGGAAACAATCTATAGATAAATGATGTTACTGGATTGCTTCGTCGGCCTTACATCCTCCTCGCTAATAGACGTATAGGGAAGCTGTATTTACTAACTTTCAACAGTTGTGGGGTATACCCTAACTCAATATATATAAAAATAAGAGACAAAGAGATATATTAGGAATATAATCTTCTAAATATCAGATTTATTAGGAATATATTCATGATTATCAAGAGATTTTTAAATTTAAAATTACCTGAGAAGCAATCTTGTTTTTTATGGGGGGCTCGTAAAACTGGCAAATCAACATATTTAAAAAAATGCTTTCCAAACGCTCTTTATATAGACTTACTGCAAGCAGATATATATCAAATTTATTTCCAACATCCGGAACGTTTAAGAGAAGAAATAAATGCACGAAATAAAGTATCTACTATCATTATCGATGAAGTACAAAAAGTACCTTTGCTTCTTGATGAAGTGCATCATTTAATAGAATCAAATAAGTTTTTGGCAAATAATTCTCTACAATTTATTCTTTGTGGATCGAGTGCAAGGCGATTAAAATCAACTGGAGCTAATTTACTTGGAGGTAGAGCTTGGAGATATATGTTTTTACCACTATGTTATCCTGAACTAAAAGAACTGAATTGGCATAAAATATGTAATCATGGGCTTATTCCAGACCATTATATAGCTTCGCAGAATATTCATAAATATTTAGCTTCGTATTTATATGATTATATTTTACCGGAAGTCCAGTTTGAGGCAAGTCTGAGGAAAAGAGAGGCTTTTGCTAGATTTTTAGAAATTATAGGAATTTCTAATGGTGAGATGATCAATTATAGTAATATTGCTCGGGATTGTGCAGTAGATGCAAAAACTGTTAAAACATATTTTGAAATATTAGAGGATATGTATCTTGGGTATCATTTATATCCTTATAGATCACGTACTAAACGACAAATTATTACAGAAACACCTAAATTCTATCTTTTTGATACTGCTCTTGTTAATTATTTAAGAAAATATGAGTATCAAGAAATGATAGGATTTGAAGCTGGTAAAGCTTTTGAGCATTATGTGTTTCTAGAATTTATAGCATATAAATATCTCAATGATAAAAGAGATCAGTTATGTTATTGGCGTACGAAAGAAGGTTACGAGGTTGATTTTATCGTACAGGATAATGCATTTGAAGTTAAAATTTCCTCTTCTATACAAAAAAATCATTTAAAAGGACTTTTAGAATTTGCAAAAGAACATAATTTTAAATTACATGTTATTAGCTTAGAAAAAACAAAACGTGTAATCATATTAGAAAATAAAGAAATTACTATTTGGCCTATAAGAGAGTTTCTAGATATGTTATGGGGAAATAATATATGGCAGTGAACTTAATTTTCTAGCAATAATATTTCTCTCTTACCAGTATGGTTAGGAGGAGATATTACCCCATTTTGTTCCATTTTTTCAACAAGAGTAGCCGCTCTATTATAGCCAATTCGTAAACATCTTTGTATATAGCTAATTGATACTTTTCGTTCTAATTGTACGATTTGTACTGCTCTTTTATATAAAGTTTCATCACTGCTTGAATCATCTCCTAGACTTTCGCCATTTACTTCATCATCATCTAGTTGTTGGGTCACTGCTGAAATATATTCAGGCACTCCCGTGGATCTTAAATATTGGGTAACCTTCTCTACTTCTTTATCATCAACAAATGGACCATGCACCCTAGTAATCTTTGAAGAATTACCCATATAAAGCATATCTCCCATACCTAGTAACTGCTCAGAGCCTTGTTCACCAAGAATAGTTCTACTATCAATCTTAGAAGTTACTTTAAAACTGATACGACTTGGGAAATTAGCTTTGATTACCCCAGTAATAACATCAACAGAAGGTCTTTGAGTTGCCATGATGATATGAATACCTGCTGCTCTTGCCATTTGAGCTAGACGCTGTATTGACAATTCAATATCTTTGCCAGCTACCAACATTAAATCAGCCATTTCATCAACAATTACTACAATGAATGGTAATTTCTCCATATTCATTTCAATTGTTTCATAGATAGGCTTACCAGTTTCCGGATCAAATCCTGTTTGAATAGTACGCTCTAATATTTTACCTGCCGATGTAGCTTCTGAAATTTTAGCATTATAACCTGCTATATTTCTTACCCCAATATTTGACATTGCCCTATAACGATTTTCCATCTCTTTTACCGCCCATTTGAGGGCTACCACTGCTTTGCTTGGCTCAGTAACCACTGGAGTTAGAAGATGTGGTATGCCATCATAGGTAGATAATTCAAGCATTTTGGGATCGATCATTATTAAACGGCATTCTTCCGGGGTATAGCGGTAAAGTAGGGAAATTATCATAGCGTTAATTGCCACTGATTTACCGGAACCTGTCGTACCAGCAACTAACAGATGGGGCATTTTTGCTAAATCTGCAACAAAAGGTTTACCAGCTAGATCCTTTCCTAAAATCAATGGTAGCATAATACTGCTATCTTGATATTCCGGTGTTTCGATTAATTCTCTTAGACAAAAGAATGCTCGTTGTTTATTTGGTAATTCAATACCTAAAACGTTTCTACCTGGTATTACGGCTATCCTAGTTGATATTGCCGATAAAGATCTAGCAATGTCATCTGATAAACCGATAATCCTAGAAGATTTAGTACCTGCAGCTGGCTCAAATTCATATAACGTTACCACTGGACCTTGGCTAATATTAATTACCTGACCTTTAACCCCAAAATCACCTAGAACAGTTAATAATGCTTGGGCATTATGTTGTAGTTCTGATGAAGTTTCTACTTTGATATTTTGGTTGTCAGCTTGTTTTAATAATTCGATAGGGGGCAAGTATGGTAATTCGCCATTTTCTTTTTTGAATGGAGATTGTTGTTTTGAAAAATGGGAGTGTATGTCATTATTTTTTTCTTGTAATGCATCTATTTTATGAGCATACGTTGCTTCTTCTTGATTAATAAAAGGTATCTTTTTTATCAAAACTTGTTTCGTTGACTTGGTATTTGTCGATATTGTAGGTAAAAGTATAAATTTTTTATAAGGTATTAGTTTGAATAATTTAATTATAGCGATCCCAAAAACTGAAAATTTTATTTCAGTCAATAAAAATAATAAAATAAATGTAGTAATAATTAAAGCATAATCGGCTCTAGCATCCAATTGCTTGATTATTGGATAAATAATAGTACCTGTTGTTCCACCTGCACCTGCCGGTAAATAATTAATTTTTATATTAGTGCAGACTATCGATAATGATATAATTGACAGCAGCATCACAATTATCCTAACGGTAGCCCATTTTTTCTTTAAACGCCATACACTCAGAGACCAAAAAATACAACAAATTGGTAAAATAAAGGACGCTATACCAAAAAATTGGTAAAAAATATCTGCCAAATAAGCACCGAAATGACCTAATAAATTGCTAGGATATTTGTCTGTGACAGAATTAAAGGAAGGATCATTTGGATTATAAGTCACTAGTAATAGAGCAGTAGAACAGCCCACCAGCATTAATAAAGCAGACTGCACTCTATGATTAGTAAAAATCTTGTTTATGTAATATAGCACAAAAGTTGCCTAAAAAAATGAACCACTTTGGTCGTTGCCTAAAATCCTCAAAGAACCTGTATGTAAGGTGGAATCCATATATCTGTATAATAGATTCAGACAGGGACGGTTTCCTAATAATAAAAATTATAGTCCCGGGGCAATACGTTAAGCTCACGAACCAGGCAGCCCATTATATTTCAAACATTGATGTTTCATACACGGGATTATATAATATCACTTTCCAATCTTTCTCGCAAGGTCTTCTAAATATCCTGCTATAGTACTTAACGTTTCTGCAAATTTTTCTTCTTCGGGAGGTATATTAGCACCATCAATTTTAGCAATTTTGTTAGTCAAGTTTTGTACTTGTTCCTGTAAACTCAATGCAGACATAACTAATAATAGTTCAAATGATGCTGATGGGTTAACTTTTTTTATCAGAGCAATATTTTCATTCAATCTGGCTGCAAGATTGCATAATTCTTCTCTTGATCCTTCACTACATGCGAGTTGGAAAGTTTTGTTACCAAGTAGTATTGTTACTATAGACATCTTTATTTTATGTATTTTTATGTTTTATTGCTTCAAGTTCAGCAATATATACGGCTATTTGCTCAAGTATTTTTGCATAATTATCCCTGAGCTGTTTATTTTCATCCTGCAGTTTATTGATTTCTTCATGTTGCCTAGCGATCTTTGACAAGAGACCTTCAAGACCTTGGTCCACTTCTTGCATTAACTTAAGTAATAAATCATTAGTTATTTTCATTCAGATGATAATATTAAGTGATAAATTATTGGAATTATTATTAATATTAAAACAGAAATAATAATTAGTTGTTTTTTCCATTTATAGTCCAATATCATTGGATCTGACCTATTTCTGAGGTCAATATCTTTTGAAGATTCCTGCTTGTCTTTTTCACTGAGATTTACATCTATCCCTAAATAGTTTGAGTATAATTTAAGATAACCTTTTACATAAACTTCCGCTGGCATCGAACTAAAATCCTCCTCTTCAAGAGCTACCAAATATTGCTTCCTAATCTTCAAATAGCTAGATATTTCTTCAAGAGTTTTACCAGATTCTATTCTCGTTTGTTTTAGGGATGACGACATAACGCATTACTCAAGCTTACGCAAAAAAGTTTCAAATTTCTTGTTTGCTAAAATTAAAATATTTAAGTCAATAGTTTCTTGCAATCTAATTCCTTTTACAAAATCTAAAAAAATACATGCGGCATCTATATTATTATCAATCCATAACTCTAAATCAATATTTAATTTAGAGTTGTTAATTATTTTAGTCAATAATTGTCTTTGTTTATCATATAAGTCATCTTTTAATGATTGAATTGATAATCTATTCCAGTAGGAATCATTTAGTTGTTTATCACAAGATTTACGAAGCCAATCAATACTAAATTTATTACCAGTAGTGAAATATAAATTAGCAACATCATTATTTTTAGCTTTTGTCTTTTTTGCAATATATATTATATCAAAGACAGACACTAGGCTATCAAGAGTTGCAATCCTATGAGCTATTTCATCTGTCGCTCCTGATAAAGTATATTGCTTAACTTTATTATCGAATTTATTTTTTGCTTCTCCTAAAAGAAGATTACCAACCACTTTACTAAGCATTCTAGCTGGTTCATAAAATTCATCAATGGTATTGCTAATATTGATAGGATGTTTTTTATGCTTTAGAAACCAAGAGATACCTCTACGCATAATTTTAGCAAGCTCAGTGAACATGTCAATTTTAACTTTATGATCTATATTACTTGCTAGAGATTCTACTATAGTCCATAGATTATCTAAATCAAAAATTTCACAGATAATAGTATACGAACGAACTATATCACAAAGAGCAGCCTGAGTTTCACGTTTTATAAGATTAAGTGATGGTCCGCCTAATTGATTGACAATTTTATTTGTTACAACGGTTCGAATAATTTCATGTTTAAGCGGATGAGCTAAAATTTCCTCACGGAACTTTTCTTGCATTAGTTTTGGAAAATAATTAATCAGATAAGATTCAAAATACTTATCTTTTGAAAATGTTGCTGTTATTAAATCATGATAGACTGAGCGTTTACTATAAGAAAGTAATACACAAAGCTCGGGGCGGGTCATACTTTCCTTATTAACTGTCCTTTTACTGAGTTCTTCCTGAGTTGGTAAGAACTCAACAGTTCTATTAATTAATTTTTCTTCTTCTAAAGTATCAATAAATTGGCTAAATATTCCGATAGTTGAAGTACTAGATAATTGCATTATATCAAGTGCCTGATTTTGCTTATAGTTATCAACTAGAACCAGTTCTTCGACGTGTTTTGTCATAGTAAATAAGAACTTATTACGTTCTTCTAAACTAATCTTCTTAGAGGACATAGCCTGATTAAGAGCAATTTTGATATTTACCTCATGATCCGAACAATCAACGCCAGCTGAATTATCAATGAAATCAGTATTTATTCTCCCACCTAGCTTGCTATACTCTATTCTACCTTGTTGTGATACACCAATATTTCCACCTTCTCCTATTACTTTAGCTCTGATATCTTTACCATTGACTCTAAGATTATCATTTGCCTTATCGCCTATCTCTAGGTGATTTTCCGTTGAAGCTTTTATATAGGTTCCTATACCGCCATTCCAAAGCAAATCAACTTCTGCTTGTAGGATAGCTCTAATCATATCTTCAGGAGATGATTCGTTAATGTCTAGTTTTAGCAATAACTTGGCTTCTAGGGATAATGATATAGACTTACTGCTTCTCTCAAAAACTCCTCCACCTTTTGAAATTAATTGTTGATTATAGTCAGACCAATTTGATGTCGGTAAATTGAATAGTCGCATACGTTCATTGAAACTAATAATTGGATCAGGTTGTGGGTCAATAAATATATGTTTATGATTAAATGCCGCAACAAGTTTTATGGTATTAGACCTAAGCATGCCATTACCAAAAACATCCCCAGACATATCGCCAATACCAACAACAGTAATAGGGTCTTTTTGTACATCAATACCCATAGCATGGAAATGGCTTGCTACAGAAATCCAAGCTCCCTTTGAGGTAATAGCCATTTTCTTATGATCATAACCTACTGATCCACCGGAAGCAAAAGCGTCGCCTAACCAAAAATTATATTCAGCCGACACACTATTTGCATAATCCGAGAACGTTGCCGTACCTTTATCGGCTGCAACCACTAGATATGGATCTTCTTGGTCGTAGATAATAGTATTTTTTGGCTGAATAACTTTACCATCAATTATATTGTCAGTGATATCAAGTAATCCACGAAGAAAATTTTTATAACACTGCACCACTCTTGCCATATATTCTTGGCGAGTCATATTATCATCAGTGAAATTAACGAAAAATCCACCTTTTGAGCCAACAGGTACAATAACTGAATTTTTGGTCATTTGTGCTTTCATTAGTCCTAATACTTCTACTCTATAATCCTCACCTCTATCAGACCATCTAATACCTCCGCGAGCGACGACGCCCCCTCGTAAATGGATAGCTTCAAAATCATTATCGTAAACAAATATTTCGGCAAATGGTACTGGCAAAGGCAGGTGAGGAACTTTTTGCGAGTCAAATTTAAAAGAAAAATAATTTTTACTGACTGTACTATGGTTGTGAGCTGAATTTTTTAAGTCATTAGAGCTAGGCTGATAACAGTTAGTTCTAACAATAGCTTCAATAATATCAAACATCTGTCTTAGAACCTTGTCCTCACTACTGCTAGTAATTGTATTAAGATAGTTAAAGATACTATCTTTTATAGTTTTTGAACGTATACTCTTATGCTTTGAAGAATTGGTTTTTGCAAATACTTGCGGGGTATTCGCGTACTCACGTACTTCATGTACGCCTAGTTCGCTCACCCCTTGTTTGTTGTCCCCATTCTCCAAATCATTTGAGTATATATCTGAGAAATTTGTTGGATTAAATTTAGTATCAAACAAATCAACTAACATTTTAGTATATAAAAAATGCTTTATTAAGGTCAACTGAACATAGCCCTTGCCATAGATAAAGCCAGTTTGATGTAAATATCTAGTTAATGCTTTAACCAATTTAACTTGCCACCAATTAAAACCCGATAATACTATTAATTTGCTCAAAGAATCATTAGCCAAAAGTCCAAGATATATCTTATCTAGAGCCTCTTCTACGTTTGCTTTAAGTAAATCAATATCGCTTTCAATAGTTATCAATGCTTCGAGAGTAAATTCATATATCCAACTTTCTTCAATATAGTCAATTGATGAGAAGTTGGTGACGTCGTCACTCGTCGCTCGCCTATTACATATAGGCGTCGCTCCATCGCTCCTAGCACCAAATCCTGAATTGACTATATCTCCTGCTCCTTTTATGGCAAAGCTTTGTTCATCTATAGCTTTGAATCCTAAATTTTCTATAGATGGTAGTAAGTCTGAGAGAGCTAATTTAGGCGTCGGGCTGTAAATTTTTAGCTGGAACTCTGTATTATTTATAACAATTAAATTAAATATCGGTTTGTGATAAATACTAGCCTCTTTTAAATACTCAATATCTATTAAAGCTGTTTGTCCATTAAATTTTTCTCTATAGTCGATAGGAAAAATTGGGTCAAAAAGCTTAAAATTTACCCCACCTTGGTATTCACCAAATTTTTTACATAACTCTTGGTAGAAATCTTCACTCCAACGAGTGGAGAGTTTATCTAATTCTTGCTCTATTAGTTCAACATCAAAATCAATATTCTTTTTACCCTGTACCTCCAACGTAACAAATAAATATGAAAAATTTTCTACCACTTCTGCAGTATAATCTGAAAGTATTAGACCACTAAGTATATTTGATAAATAATAATTTATGCTACTATGTACTTCTAGTGTCAAACGATCTCTTGGTAGAAATATTATGATATTAATAAACGAACCAGACCAATCTTGTTGAATAAATAATTTAAGTTTTTTACTCGTTATCCCTGAGAGTACATGTAAGCACATACAGTATAAATCACCTTCATCAATCTGTATCAAAGCTTCTTTAGGCAGAGATTGAATTATATTTTTAAGTTTCTTGGTATTATATCCACCGATCGGGAAAGCGGCTTTATCTACAACAAATTTTAGTTTTTGTCTCAGTATAGGAATATCAGTAACTAATTGATAATACATTGCAGAGCTATATAAGCCAAAAATTATACTACCTGAGTGATATTTTTTATCCTGATCAATTTTCTTAATTAAAATATAATCTACTAAGTTACTTCTATGTACCTTTGATAAGATATTAATTTTACCTAAAATAATTAGTTTATTTTCATGTAATGAATTTGCTGAGCGTTCGATAATATCAATAACCTCACCACTATCTTGCCATATCTTTTTGACTCCATCTTCTGATGAGAAGTCTTTAGAGGTGAGATCAAAGTTAATCATACCTAGGAAAGTAAAATTATCATCTTTTAACCAATCTAAGAAATTTGTAGATTCATGATAATCTAAATGATTGTCATTATATAATTGCTGATTATTTTGGATATCGTTTGAAATTAACGTCACTCTGTTTAAGATTTTAGACCATACATTATAAGTAGTATCTATCTGATCTAGAACTTCATTTAAAGCCATTTCCAAAGAGCTAATATCTTTTTGATCAAAACCCCCTAGAATAGTGATATGGACTAAAGATTCCACTCTATCTTTCTTTATATCCAATATTTCTTGTAAGTGACCATCATTGTTCCTTACACAAGCTATAATAGGATGAAGTAAAAATTTAGCTTTTAAACTTAGGCTTGTTAATAAACAAATGATCGAATCAACTATAAATGATTTGTCATCATTCAGTAGCAGAATATTAATTGCAGGATCATTTTCAATTACTGTACTGACAATCTGCAACTTTCTTTTATCAGGCTGTTTTTCTTGAAAGAACTGAAAGGCATTATTTATAAACTCACCAAATAATTCTTGTCTATCTCTAAATCTATAGTCTACAGGGATATAAACTAGAAATTTTTGTACAAACTTACTATAAAGAGGGGTGCTATAAAGTGGATTCCCACTTTTTGTTGTACTTAGTGATAAAATTTCTGATTTATAATTAGGCACTTGACAAGTAAGCTTACTCAAAGCTAAAGATGTCTTTTCTATTGTCATAGTTGTTACCAAACTTTATAATTGTTGCAATAGAGATATACTCTTCTGCTTTGAAGAATTGTTTTTTGAAAATATCATGGATTCGCATGCTCATGTACTAATATGTACACTCCGCTTGCTCACCATTCATTTTCAAATCCAATACTTCAAATCATTTGAGTATAGTATAATTAAATAAATTACTTAAGCAAGAGGATCACTGCCATCGTGGAAACTATTTTTGCTCAAAGCTCTAAACCAGGAAAAGCTGGTGTTGCAGTCTTTCGTATCTCTGGGCCTAAAAGCCTATTTGCCTTAAAACACCTGCTTAAGAATAATAATATAGAGTTTGTTCCGAGAATTATGTACTGTAAAAAGCTCATAAATCCTAAAAATCAAGAATTAATTGATGATGCAGTTGTAGCATATTTTCAAGCTCCAGCTAGCTTCACTGGAGAAGATGTAGTGGAGATATACACACATGGCAGCATAGCAATTGCTGTCATGTTAAGTGAAGCATTGTTAACCATAGATGGTTTAAGGATTGCAGAGCCTGGGGAATTCACCCGTAGGGCGTTTTTAAATGGCAAATTTGATTTAACTGCTGCAGAAGGTATTGCCGATTTAATTGAAGCTGAAACTGTTTGGCAACATAGGCAGGCACTTAAGCAAGTTGGTGGAGAACTTGAAGAACTTTATAATGGATGGAGACAAACTTTACTTACCATTATTGGCTTACTTGAAGCTTATATCGATTTCCCTGATGAAGATATTCCACAAGAAATATTAAATAGGGTTATGACTATTAGTGCTGATCTTAAATATGCTATAATAAAACACCTTAACGATAATAGACGAGGGGAGTTACTACGAACTGGAATCAAATTGACTATTTTAGGAACTCCTAATGTTGGTAAATCTAGTTTACTTAATTTTTTGATGCAAAGAGACGTTGCTATTGTATCAAACATTGAAGGCACAACTCGTGATATAATTGAGGGGCATCTAGATATAGGAGGATACCCAATTATATTACAAGATACGGCTGGTATAAGGTCTAGTAATGACCTAATAGAGCTAGAAGGTATCAAACGTGCAATTGAGTCAGCAAAAATGGCTGATATCAAAATAATTATGCTTGATGCTATAAAGTTAAGCAACTCACCCTCATATTTTGAGGAGATGGCTGATATTATAGATTTAATAGATGATAATACCATAATGCTGGTCAATAAAATTGATCTTTTGGATAAAAGTTTGGGGTATTGTCAACCTGCTTCAGCGCGGGATCTAGATTCCCGCTTACGCGGGAATGATATCATGGAAGATAGATTGCGGCCATTAAACAAAAATTATTTAAAAATCTCTATAAAAGAAAAAATAGGACTGGATATTTTATTAAAGGAAATCGAAAATATTGCTCATAATATAGCAGGTTTAACTGAATCGCCGCATATTACTAGACAACGTCAACGAGATTGTATAGAAAAAGCGTTGGAATATTTAGAAAATTTTAATATTGACAATGACTTAGTGCTAGCCACAGAAGATGTTAGAATGGCTATCAGAAGTTTAAGTAATGTTACTGGTAAGATTAGTGTTGAAGAAGTGTTAGGAGAGATATTTAGTAATTTTTGTATAGGTAAATGATCAATGATTCAGAAAAAAGCACAAGAAGTATTAGAGCTAATAGATAAATGGCAAAAATATCTGAAATTACAAAAAAATTGTTCAGAACATACCATAATTTCTTATAAGAATGATTTAGAACATTTTCTGAATTTTATGACTCACTATAATTCTGAAATCATAACCATTAGTTCTATAAGGCAAGTTGACATAAGATTAGTACGGAGCTGGCTTTCTAAAAGACAACAAGATAATTACCTAACAGCTTCTAATTCTAGAAGTTTATCTGCTATAAAGAATTTTTATAAATATCTAGAGAAGACTGCTAATATCACTTGTCATGCAATTTTCTCCGTCAAAAACCCTAGGAAAGCTAAAATATTACCGAAATCTTTATCGCAGTCAGATGCTCAATTATCCATTGAACATATTGATGATTTTGCTGATTTAGAATGGGTGGAGTTAAGAAATAAAGCCCTTTTAGTGCTTATTTATGCTGCTGGTCTTAGAATATCCGAAGCATTATCTATGACTACATCTCATTTACAAAACTTAGATTTTATAAAAATAACAGGGAAGGGCAGAAAAGAACGGATAATACCATGGACGCCATTTGCTAGAGATCTAATAGAACAATATTTGAGTAAATTACCTTATAGTATAGATGAAAAAGACCCGATATTTCGAGGTAAAATGGGTAAAAATTTACAAGCTCCAGTATTTAATCGTGAACTGATAAAATTACGTCGCTTCTATGGATTATCAGAACATTTATCAGCTCATTCCTTTAGACATAGTTTTGCCACGCACTTACTTGAGAATGGAGCAGAGTTAAGGTCTATTCAGGAATTACTTGGGCATAAAAGTTTGTCAACTACCCAGCGTTATACTAAAATTAGTCTAAAACATTTGGAAAATATTTATAATAATGCTCACCCAATATCAAAATCTAAAGGGGAAGTATTATAATCTTCTTGCCATGCTTTTTAATTATAGGTTATATTATCCCATGTTTGAATATGAGAAGCCTGTATGTCTAAAATTATTTTGCTAAAAGGGTATAAACCTTCCAATGATGAAGAATATATGAATCCTCAACAGTTAGAATATTTTAGACAAAAACTCCTTGAGTGGAAAAGTTCTTTACTAGAGGAATCACGAGAAACCTTAACCCATCTCAAGGAAGAAAATTGGAATGAGCCGGATTTAAATGATCGTGCGTCAATTGAAACGGATACAGCAATTGAACTTAGAACAAGAGATAGGTATCGTAAGCTTCTTGATAAAATCGAAGAAGCTTTGGTAAGGATAGAAAAAAATGAATATGGTTATTGTGAAGAAACTGGAGAGCCAATTGGCTTAAAACGTCTAGAAGCAAGACCAGTTGCAACTTTGTGTATTGAAGCACAAGAGCGACATGAGAGTTATGAGAAACAGCATATAGATATTTAGGTTCTAATAGTTAAATAGGTGCATATATGGCATATACAGAGAAAACAAAAAATAAACTAGTTATTTTTTTTGATAGATATATGATATTTGCTGGTACAATGGGTCAATATTTATTTTATACTCAGGCCTATAAAATTTTTACTACTAAGAGTGCAGATGACTTATCTCTTGATGGTTTTCTTGTGATAATTATTGTTACTTTGAGTTGGTTAATTTATGGTATAATCCACCATAACACTACAATCATTGTTGCTCAAATAGTTGGATTAGTAGGAATGATAATGGTGGTGATTGGTATATTGCTTTATGCTTCTTGAATTCGGTCTTGGGATAAATTAAGGACTACAAACAATTAAACCAAAAGCTATTTTACTCTTGACTATTTGCCAGCTTACTTTTATTATGACCAGCAGTTTATTTTATAAATAATACAAAAAGGTCTGATAGTTGTGGCTAAAAAAAATAAGAATGTTTTGGTAAGACTTGTTAGTACAGCTGGTACAGGGTATTTTTTGGTAAAGAAACGCAACCCTAAAACTCAAACTGAGAAGTTATCATTTAAGAAGTATGATCCTGTAGTCAGGAAGCATGTTCCTTTTAAAGAAGAAAAGATTAAATAGTGAAATAGAGGTATATGGCAACAAAAATTCGTTTGGCAAGAGGTGGGGCAAAGAAGCGTCCTCATTATAGAGTAGTTGTAGCTAATGCAACAGCTCCTAGGGATGGTGATTTTTTGGAGAAAGTAGGTACTTATGACCCAATGCTTGTCAGAGGTGATGCAAATCGTGTGGTTCTAAAATCTGATCGTATAGAATATTGGTTAAGTACGGGTGCTCAGCCTACAGATCGTGTTGCTAGGTTTATTGAAGAAGCTGGTATATTACTTCCGGCATCAATCAAAAAGAAAATGGAAGTTAAAATTAAGAATCGTAAAATAAAACCTCCTAAGAAAGAGTCAAAAAAAGCTTAGGGTGGATAAAAACATGCTCCCCGTAAGGTATAACTGTTGAAAGTTAAAAAACCGTCATTGCGAGCGAACGTACGTGAGCGTGGCAATCTATGAAGCTTGTCATATAGATTGCTTCGTCGACCTACGGTCTCCTCGCTAATAGACGATTTTTAAACTTTCAACAGTTATGGTGTACATATAACTCGATAATCAAGTTTTTATTAAGTTATATAATTCATGGCAGTTTAAAAGTCATGAAAAGAAGTCGAAAATATGTCATTCCCGCGTAGGTAGCGGAATCTAAAAATACAAAAACACCTTAGACTTAAAGGTTTTTGAGAACCACGCCGTAGCTCGGATGACATAAACTACCATGAATTGTAGCCTTCAGAAAAAAACTTGATTATCGAGTAATAGGTGCTTGACTTTAGAGCTTTTTCTTATTTGCCGGATTAGCTCAGTGGTAGAGCAACCGCCTTGTAAGCGGTAGGTCGTCAGTTCAAATCCGACATCCGGCACCAGCTATTTAATAATTATGTTTGCAATACATAAGACAATTCCTTATAGATTTATCAGTTACTTAAAGCTCTATAAATTAGATCTAGCAATTGTTATGTTGGCCTTATTATGTGTGTCAATTTCGTTGCTAGCAATAGGTAGTAGTTTTAGACAGTTAATTGATAATGGTCTAAAAACACATTATCTGCAGTCAATTGATCAATCGATATTATATATTACTATTTTAATAGTAATTTTTAGTGTAGGTAGTTTTTTCCGTTCTTATTTCATTAATAATATTGCTGAAAAAATCGTGAGTACAATTAGGCAAGAAGCTTACAGTAATATAATTAATTTTGATATTGCTTGTTTTGAAGAGCTAAAAATTGGTGATATCATCTCCCGCCTGACTATAGATATAGAACTTATCTCCAAGTTGATTATCAATTTTCTCTCTTTCTTTGTTCGTAACTCAATAATGCTAATTGGTGGAATTATATTGATGTTCTTTCAGAGTCCTAAACTCTCTGTGATTGTCATTACCACTATACCATTATTATTGTTACCACTAATAAAATTTGGCAAATATGTAAGAAATTTATCAAAAAATGCTCTTAAGTCGCAAGCCAATATTGCAGTTAATTTAGAAGAAACTGTATCAAATATTTGCACGATACAAGCTTTTAATCAGCAGGCAAATAAAATAGCTGATTTCAATAGGCAAATTTCTGATTATTTAAAGCATACGGCAGATCGCTTAAAAATCCGTTCTATATTTTTCGCGATAGCTATTTCAGTTATACTATTCTCTATCACTATAGTTATATGGGTAGGTAGCAGAGATATAGTACATGGCGATTTATCATCAGGTCAGATGATATCATTTATTTATTACGCTATAATCGCCGGTATGAGCAGCGGGGGTATTTTTGAGCTTCTAAGTGAGGTACACTCATCTCTTGTAGCTTCAGAAAGGGTTTTTGCTCTTATAGATTATTCTTCTAAAAATCAACACACCAATATCCAAATATGTGATTATCAAGATAATAAGACTTCTAGGATTATAGAGTTTGAAAATGTAAGCTTTATATATCCATCAAGATTAGATAGTTTAGTTATAGATGATCTGTCATTTAAAATAGATAGAGGTAAATTTATTGGTATAGTTGGCAGATCAGGTGCTGGTAAAAGTACCATGATGCAGTTAATGTTAAAATTTTATTTTCCTAAAAAAGGGATTATTAGAATTGCCAAGCAAGATATATCAAAGACTAATGACCAGCAGATAAGGCGTATGATTGCCTATGTGCCACAGGATTCAAGTATTTTCTCTGGTACGATTAGGTCAAATATCGTTTTTGCTAAACCGGATGCTAGTGAAGAAGAAATAATAAAAGCAGCTAATAATACCGGAATAATGGATTTTGTTCAAAATCTTCAAGAAGGACTAGATACTGAAATTGGTGAGAAGGGCATTAAATTATCTGGAGGACAGAAACAACGAATAGCTATTAGTAGGGCAATTCTATATAACCCGGAGATTTTACTTCTAGATGAAGCAATGAGTGCTTTAGATAGCGAGAGTGAACAAAAATTACTAGATAGATTACAAAAAATAATGAAAGATAAAACGATATTATCTATCGCTCATCGTATTTCAAGTATAGAGCAGGCTGACGAAATTTTGGTAATTGATCATGGACGGTTAATTGCAAGGGATACTCACGCTAAACTGCTTGAGAAATGTGAAACTTATAAAATAATTTGCAAAGAACAGTCAATAAACTTGTAAAAATGTGAACCAAAATGACACAGAGTTATTACATTAATAATATATTTTATAATAAAGGGTAATTCTACTTATTATTTGACTTGAATATTACGGAGTTTAAGCTAGAATCACCAATACAAAAAATGAGGTTTATTATGAAAAATTTATTAACTATTATTCTAACTTTAGCTTTCTCTATTTCTGCTTTTGCTGCAGCGACTCCTGAGAAAAAAGACCCGCAGCAAGACGAAGTGAACGTGGATGAAAACAACATGAACAAGAAAGAAACGAAGAAAGAAGAAGTGAAGAAATAAATCCCTGTTTTCTAAGGCTGGTGTGGAGTTTTTCTATGCCAGCTTTTTTGTAATATGATTATTAATCGTATTCAGTCTTTTCAAACCTCAGTTTTGGATTAATTTCATTAATCCAAAATTGAGGTTACTAACGTCAAAGCGATGTCATCCCCGCGTATTGCTGCCACAACTGTTGAAAGTTAAAAAAATCGTCTATTAGCGAGGAGACCGTAGGTCGATGAAGCATCTATATGACAAGCTTCATGGGGATCCACGCTCACGTACGTTCGCTCACAATAGACTTCTTTCGAAACTCTACTTCTGCTGGTGATTTGTACGCGACGTCTGTACTCGAATCCTCACGTACATTAGAGTACGCTGCGGGTCGAGGTTCCGCGTCTCCTTCACACCCTTGCGCATAAGCGAGTTTCGAAAGAAGTCTAATGACGTTTTAAGCCTTACAATAGTGCTTTGCTAATAGACGATTTTTTTAACTTTCAACAGTTATGGGATGACACAATAGGCTATTAAACCGATGTAAGAATTATTAATTTTTATCTAGAAGTAATTCGCTGGATAGTCAACGATAAGTCATAAAAATTTTTGATCAGGCAATCAATTTTATTTATTTGATTATGGGATAGTTTTGAGATAATAGGCTGCGATTCTATCTGTATATTCTTGGTTGTCATATGGACTCTCAAATATTCAATATCTTGTCTTGTATAATATCGTCTGTTACGTATCTTATGTATAGTTAGATTTGGTAGTAGCCGCTCTAGATATCTTAGCTGGTGAGAGTGAATATTTAGAAGTTTTGTTACTTCACCAATGGAGTAATATTTTTTATTCTGCATTTTTAATAGACCTCTTGCATAATTCTACTTCTGCTGGTATACTCTTCTGCTATTTTTTTAACCCCTTACCTACGCAGGGGTGGCATCCGCATAACTGTTGAAAGTTAAAATCGTCATCGCGATGAGGCAAGCCCTAAACCGTCTATTAGCGAGAAGCCGCTTACAGCGGCTTCGTGGCAATCTTGTGAAGGAGAGCTTGACTATCATGAGATCGCCACGACGCCTGTGGCGTCTCGCGATGACGATTTTAACTTTCAACAGTTGTGGGGTGACACAATAGGCTATTAAACCGATGTCTTAGTTAATTAATAATTTTAACTTTTTAGCTGGTATAAAACGCATTACCTCTTTTGCTGGAATTATCACTGTCTCTTTTGTATGAAAATTTATGCCAGGCCTAGGTTTTTTTGTGCTAGTACAAAAGCTTCCAAAACCTGTTAACGTCAATCTTTGATTGCTTGCCATTAGCTGAATATTCTTAAATATTTGATCGACTATTTCCTCGCATATAATACTTGATAGCCCTAGATTAGATTTTAATATGTGAGCAATTTTTTCTCTAGTAATAGTCTTAGTTGTTACCATCTGATTAAAACCGATCCCCAAGTTATTCCAGCACCGATAGCTGTAAAAAGGAGTATATCACCTTTTTTGATATTAGCATAAGATTTAAGAGAAGCGAGGGCTAAAGGGATTGAAGCAGCA
This sequence comes from Candidatus Tisiphia endosymbiont of Melanophora roralis, assembly GCF_964026575.1. NCBI lineage: Bacteria > Pseudomonadati > Pseudomonadota > Alphaproteobacteria > Rickettsiales > Rickettsiaceae > Candidatus Tisiphia > Candidatus Tisiphia endosymbiont of Melanophora roralis. The sequence goes on along the minus strand of NZ_OZ032161.1, from coordinate 1,230,649 downwards.
GAACAATTGGCATGTTCTGCAACCGTTTTTACTACTTTACTTGGATTAATTTTTAGTCTCTCTATAATTGCATCTATAATCCTTATATTTGCCTGATGTGGAATAAAATAGTTAACATCATCTATGGTAAAATTATTATTATGTAATATGTCTTCAGCTGATTTGCTCATTTTTTCTACTGCATGCCTAAAAACTTCTCGCCCTTTCATTTTTATTTTACCGCTTTTGCCATCTGTACTTACACCACCATCAGTGTAAAGAATATCAAAATAACGACCATCCGAGTAAATATTACTATCTATTATACCAGAACTATCCTCACTATATTGCAGAATTACAGTACCAGCACCATCACCGAATAAGACGCAAGTAGTTCTATCGCTCCAATCTAGTAGAGACGACATTTTTTCAGCACCGACCAGTAATATTGTCCTATATTTTCTAGATTTAATCAAAGAGTCAGCAACATGTAAACCATATACAAAACCCGAACATACCGCTTGGAGATCAAATGAAGGTACATTATTAAGCCCAAGATAACCTTGTAACTTAGAAGCTATAGAAGGAAAACTATTATCTGGAGTAGTGCTGCAGGTAATTATCAAATCTATAGATGATGCCTTTAACCCAGCATCATCTAGAGCATTCTGACTGGCTTTAAGAGCTAAATGTGACGTATATTCATCGTTCCCGGCAATGTGCCTTTGTAATATACCCGTCCTTGAGCGAATCCATTCATCGTTGGTATCAACCGATAACGATAATTCTGCATTGCTAACAATACGTTCCGGCAAATATGCACCGCACCCAAGAATTTTACAAGCCATACTGGTTTATGCTACTTCTTCATCTTTTTCTTCTTTCTTCACAATAACTTGACGACCATTATATGTGCCATCAGCTAAAGATATATGATGAGGAAGTTTATATTCTCCTGTTTGAGAATCTACTACTACATTAATCTTACCAAGTGCAAGATGAGAGCGTCTCATATTACGTCTTGATTTTGATGTTTTCTTCTTTGGAACTGCCATATAGCCTCTTAAAAATTATACTTAATCTGTGAAAAAGTGTTTGTCAAATCGATGAAGCAGTATATTATACTTCCATTGCAAAATCTAGGTATTTCAAACATAAATTTTATGAAATTTTTTATAATTCGGACTTTTCTTGTTTCATCAATATTCTTTACATTATGTAGTTGTCAAACTATAGAATCAAGAGGGCAGTATGTGGATGATAATTTATTACCTACGCTTGAGGAGAGGAGGCTTAGTAAATCCGAGGTAAAAGATTTAATTGGCACACCAACAATTATACCTGACTATACACCTAATACTTGGTATTATGTTCAACGTTCTTTAGCTAGGAGAGCATGGTTTAAACCAAAAGTGATTGAACAAAGAATAGTAAGAATTACTTTTAATAAAAATGATATAATTGAAGAAGTTTTAGTACTTAATGACTCACATAAAGATGATATAATGTTAATTAAAGAATATACGAAAACTTATGGTACAGAATTAAATGGGCTACAAAAGTTTGTAAAAAATATTGGTAGGTTCAATAAAACTACCGACGGAAAAAATAAGAAAAAACGATAAAATCATACTTGCAATATTTCATAGATACTGTATAAACTAGAACGCTCTGATTCTGAGAATATAGATAGGCTATAGCTAACCCGAGAATGTTTTAGTTGCATGTTGATATCTTAGTTAAAAGTATGTCATTCCTGCGTAGGTAGCGGGATATCTAATAGTCTTTTAAGCTATTTTTTTAGATTCCGCTACCTACGTGGGAATGACATTAAGGCTATCCCCATTACTATGGCTAAAACCTTCTCTAGTTAGCTATGCCAAAAAGTTTATGGCCCCTTCGTCTAGTGGTTAGGACGTTACCCTTTCACGGTGAAAACACGGGTTCGAGTCCCGTAGGGGTCACCAGTATCTTGATGTGGTAAAAATGATGTCATCCTTGCGTAGACTTTGCCAACGTGGATCACTAGTATGTCATTTTTAGCAATGGCGGAAATCTATAATATCTAATAGCCTTTGCAGGCTATTTTTTGGATTCCTGCTTTTAGCTAGGAATGACCTACTCATGATCTACGCTGGCAAAGCTATATGCGATCATAAGAAACAACAATATAATTGTCGAATATAATATATTGCTTGCAAAAACTTGAAAATTGATAGATCAGTTTTCAAGTTTTTATTTTTTTATGTAAAGTTTATGATTATTACATCTTAAGGATTATATGTCACAAGATTACATGTCACAAAAGCTTGGTTTTTGGTCAGTTTTGGGTTTAGTTATTGGTAGCCAACTTGGCACTGCTATTTTGATATTGCCAGCAGGTTTAGCCCCATTTGGTATTTTTAGTTTAGTTGGATGGATAGTATCTTCCTGTGGTGCCATAATAATAGCACTTTTATTTGGTATACTTTGTGCACGATTTCCACAAACAGGTGGACCTCATGTTTATTTAAAGCAGGCATTTGGCAATGATGTAGCATTCTTTACTGGCTGGACTTATTGGATTATTTCATGGGTTAGTACAGCTGTAGTAGTTATTTCAGCTGTTACATATTTAACACCTTTAATTGGTGTGCGTAATAGTTTTATATGCTTAATTCTGCAAATATTATTGTTATTTGCTGTTATGTTACTAAACTTTAAAGGTATAGGAGTAGCGGGGCGTGCTGAATTTATACTAGCAATGTTAAAATTTATTCCATTAATAATAATACCAGTTGTAGCATTATATCAGTTTGATAGTAATAATTTTGTTATGGATAAGAGAATAACTAATTTAACTTTTTCTCAAATTCTTGGTGAAGTAACGTTACTGACATTTTGGGGATTTATTGGTGTAGAGTCAGCAACTGCTCAGGCTGGTTCAGTAATTAACCCATCAAAAACAATACCAAGAGCAATAGTAATGGGTACACTCTGTGTGGCTATTTTATACCTTATTAATAGTATTGGAATAATTGGTTTAATTCCACGAGAAGATTTGATACATTCTAACGCCCCTTATGTAGATGCTACTCAAATAATTTTTAGCGGTCAGTGGCATCTACTTATTTCTTTGCTTGCTTCAATTATTTGCATTGGAACGTTAAATGCTTGGGTATTAATCAGCGGACAAATTGCTTTAGGATTAGCACAAGACGGTTTAATGCCATCTTTTTTTGCTAAGAAAAATAAAAATGGAGCGCCAATTTGGAGTTTGTTTGTAAGTTGCATTGGAATATTATTATTATTGATTAGTACAACAAATGAAGATTTGTCAGAACAAGTTACCGCAATAATTAGTTTTTCAGTTATCTCTTTTTTATTTGTATATCTAGCCTGTAGTGTAGCTTTTTTAAAATTACTGCTAGCAAAGTTAGAAGAATCTTCACTATATAAATGGTTAATTGCCTTCGGATCAATTGCTTTTTGCCTATGGATTATTTGTGAGACACCATTAAAGGTCATAATACCAGCTATCTCATTTATATTAAGCGGAATACCGGTTTATTTTCTTTGGTATAAAAGGCAATAAATGCTTAAATTTTGTATATTGTTGTTAACTATACTATTATTACAAGGATGTAGCTCTTCATCTACCAACAAGACGCTTTTAACTGTTACCGCTCAGCAATTACAAAAAGATCATAAACTAAATCACGGCACTTTAATTATACAATATAATTTAGCAGCACTAAGTAAAAATAACTGCATCTATGCAAAAGATTTTGGTCTTATTATTAATGATAGCCAATATAATAAGGTTTTTTTACAAAAATTTAAAGCCAGCTGTGCTGAGAATATTAATAACCAAGCAATGATCAGGTCAACCAAGATTAAGGACTTGCTACTAAAATTAAATTGTAAGTATAAGTTCTTATCCCAAGAAGAATTACGACTTGTTCAAAAAGCTAGTAATAAAAATAGTTCCCATAATATTAATGAGCTAGCACAATTAAATAAGCTAACTACTACTATTCCTATAATGTTACCACAATATAATAACGTAAAGATTACCAGTCATTACGGCGTACGCAAACACCCTAGGAAAAAACAAAAAAAATTCCACTGTGGGACAGACTTAAAAGGCTATAGTAGCTCTCCTATTTATGCCTCTGCTGATGGAATAATTACTACCATAAGGCGAGAACGTGCTTATGGAAATTTAATAGAAATAAAACATTCAAATAAATTTATCACTAAATATGCTCACTTGAGAAAAATACATGTAAAAGAAGGAGATATGGTTATAAAAGGTCAAATGATTGGGCTTCAAGGGAATAGTGGCAATAGTACTGGGGAACATTTACATTTTGAGATTTGGCTTAATAATAAACATGTCAATCCTTTTGATTTTGTGTCACACGCTTGTAACTGTTGAAAATTTTGCTATAATAGACCTCATTGTCTAATGATTAATCTTCAAAAACAGTAAAAAAGAAGCCGTAGCTCAGCAGGATAGAGCGAGCGATTCCTAATCGCTAGGTCGGAGGTTCGAATCCCCCCGGTTTCGCCAAATACTTATCAGGGTTTCAGGGGGATTCCTAATTGTAGTCAGGCGATTTTATTCAACTTTGCAACCAATTTATAGTCACAAAAATATTAGACAAATTTTCTTTCTAACTGATTTTCAGGGGGAGGGAATATGACACAAATATTAACTTCTCCTAACAGTCTTGTAGAGAATCATGATACCATTTTTTACAATTTGGTGAGTAATGTATCTCAAATCCTATTTATGCAACAAAGCCATTTTTAGCTTCATCTTCTGAGCAACTTGCTTTTTTATTCATAGAGTTACAGAATGTTAATCTATTTGGTAGTTCTATTTTATGTTTTTGGGCTACTTTAATAACCTTTAATATGCCTACGACACCGTAGTAGTTTGGATCATAATTGTTGCAGAGTTCTTTCTTTTTCTTTATGTCTAATGAATCTTGTACTTCTCTTAGTGCTGTTTTAAGATATCTCTTATCATGCTTTTCTAGTTTGCTGTAGTGTTGTGAATCTGCACAGGAACAAAGGTCTTGATATTCCTTTACGTTTACTAATGATTTTTCTATATCAGTATGCTTTCTTTTCATAACTAATTACCTTAATTATTGATTGTATTTTTTCTAAAATTCAGTTTCAAAGATGACTTTCAGCAAATTGCCAATTAATCATATGTTCTATATAAACTGAGACATAGTCTGGACGCTTATTACGATAATCTATATAGTATGCATGCTCCCAAACATCACAGGTAAGCAGAGGTTTCATAGATTTAGTAATAGGAGTTTCACCATTACTCGTTTTTACTATTTGTAATTTCCCATTATTAGAGACTAACCACGCCCAGCCGCTACCAAATTGGCTTACTGCTGCTTGCTTAAATTCAGTAGCAAAATTCTCGTAACTGCCAAAATCTTTATTTATCTGTTCCAATATCTTACCAGTAGGCTTTCCTCCACCTGAAGGCTTAATAGAATGCCAAAAGAAAGTATGATTCCATATTTGTGCTGCATTATTAAATATGGCTGCTTCAGTTGGTTTTATGCTTGTAGAAATTATTAATTCTTCCAAACTTTTTTTCTGCAATTCCTGATTATCTTGTAAAAGATTATTCAGGTTAGTTACATATGTTTGGTGGTGTTTCCCATGGTGGTAGTCAAAAGTTTCAGGGGAAAAATGCGGAACAAAATCACTTTTACCATAAGGTAATTCCGGCAAGACAAAAGGATAAGATGTTTGGTTAGATTGTTTGCAATATATCATAATTTCCTCAATTTTAGTATAAAATACTTACTTTTTTATTAAGCACTCTCGTTGTCATTCCAATTTCGGATTAATGAAATTAATCCGAAATTGAGGTTTAGTATATCATAACCATATAACTTTTGCAGGCTATTTTTTGAATTCCCACTTTTAGCTAGGAATGACATCGAAGCCTATTGAGCTGGATTGCACTGTTTTGTCGATTACCTAGTATGTGCATCTGTTTTTTGTTTAAGTTTTACTCCCAAATTTTGTGTAGGTGCTTCTGTTTCTTTTTGAGGAGAAATAACTGCTTTTCTTAACCCTGCTAGTGCATTTGTGATATCTGCTGAACCGACAGCAAACCCCGGTCTCTTTTGCTCAGTCTGTGGCTTGGTTGTTGGGGATTCTTCTACAGCTGTTTCTAATTTTCTAATATTAGGTAGCGAGTTTGTACTAGGCAGAGAAAGTGGCTGAGGAGGTGGTGGTGGAATTTCTCCAAGCTTAGATTGAACCTTAGGAGGAGATAGTATCTTTTCAGCTGCTAACTTCTTTCCCGCCTCTTCCCTCAGTGCTGCTGCTATCCTTGGAGCATCTATCTCCTCCTGTCTTTTTTGGCGTGCTTCTTCTTCTCTTCCCAGCCTTTCAAATTCAGCAGCGTCTTTAGCATATGTTGGAGATACCTTCTTATCGCCTTGTCTCTCAATAAATCCTCGACGTACTGCCAACTTTTTCTGCAACTCATTCATAAAGGGATCATCTGCTTGGTCTGCAGGTAATTCATTTAATGTTCGATCTTCTACTTTGTTTAACTTAAAGTTACCTTTTGTTATAGCCGCCAACAAATCAGCTTGAGATATCTGTTGCAGCACTATATTAGAATGAAGAGGTGAAGGCGGAGGAGGTGGCGGTGGCGGTGGTGGTGGCGTAACTGGATCGTTAGGAGGAGTAACTGTTGCCTGCACTGAGATAGTAAAGTGTGCAGTTTCATGTACTACTACCGGTGCTGTGGTAGCCGTCGTTACATGAGGTTTCTGCTGAGTTTCTACCAAAGATGGGGGCAAAACCCCGGTTTCTTTTGCTGGAATGCTTGTAGATATTTGCTCCTGCACAGGGGGAACAGCCTTATAGTAACTTTTTATAAGTTCAAGCTCTTTAATAAAATCTGATTCTACTTGTTTTAACTCTTCTTTATGTTGTTTACTAAATGAAAATTTTAAAAACTTAATAAGAGAACGAGTCCATTCCCTTGCTTTAATAACAATTGGGGAACGATTTTTACTGTTTTCAACCTTTTTGGTTAACGCTTCTAGATTTTTCTGTAAGTTACTTCCATCCGCAACATTTATCGTACTAGTTATAATCTCAGCAACATCTTCTAAATTTTTCTTATCAGGAGAAGATGGTGGTAAGCTAACATAGGCTGCAATTGCAGCCTCAGCTAGCTTATTCACAGATTCATTGGCAAACCTTAAGTTTTCTTTACCACTTGTCATACAACTACTCCTACTTAATTAACATTTCTTAAGTATACAATATAACGTTATTAATTTAACGAAGTCAAGGACTCTAAGTAAAAAAACACAAATTTCGATGTAATAAATTATCAGTATAATCCCCATTAGGGCTGAACCATTGATTCCCTTTTGATGTCACCCCCCTGCTAGTCACAACTGTTGAAAGTTAAAAAATCGTCTATTAGCGAAGCACCGTTAGGCACTGTGGCAATCTTCATGATAGTCAAGGTCTCCTTCATAAGATTGCCACGTCACCGCTTGCAGCAGTTCCTCGCAATGACGGTTTAAGCCTTACAACAGCACTTCGCTAATAGACGATTTTTTAACTTTCAACAGTTGTGCCTTCGCAGAAACATCGAGAATGTTAAATCCATGTCTCATATCGATGCTGGGGTTAACTTGATAGTCTAGGTTCTGACGAAACAGGAGAATTTTAATTAACAATGGCAGCCCTTTGGGCTACTTAATGTACCACAGTGACGGGGCGTAGTGGACAATTTCAGAACCACGATAGACATAAAATTATTAGTTATTTAAGCCATTACATTCTATTATTAGGGTTCATTAACTTGGTATTGTAACTCCATATTCTTACCGCAAAAAGCCATGCAGATTTTTAGTATTTGTTTAACATGTTGATGTTCTTTTATTTTAGTATCATATTTCCTATCAATAATTTGTTGTAGACCAGACCCTGCTATAGTCGTTAAATCTTCTGCATTTTTAGCTATCTTATACTCAATAATAATTGCCTTATCTCCTTTGCCAGCTTTGGGGATCATGATTACATCAGGGCGTCCATCACCTGATTCTTGCTCACTTGATATGATATAGCTCGGTGCTAGCATATTAACAATCCCTAGCATAAAGCCACTATAAAATAACTCTGCCTTTTTCTCCCCTACCTGATGAAAACTAGTGCTACTGTGCAGCAACTCCTGCATTTTTTGTTTAAACTCCTCTATTTTGCCATCTATTAACAAGCTAATAAATGAGTAGTACCTAGAACTATCAATGTTTATTTGTTTACTAACCCATTGGAGTACTCTTTTCTCGTAAATATATTTTACTTCATAATTAGGAATAGATAGTTCATAAATATCCCTTTCTGGCATCTTAGCATGTGGATTTAAATAGCCACTAAATAACAATAAACTAAACAACCCTTCCGGCTGACCAATGTCCATGAAACTAATATGTTTGGTAATGCTAGAGGTGATAGCTCCACCAGCGGCTAATGTTTGAATATCCTGCTGCATCTCATCCGATAACAAGATGTGGTCGATCCACCCAGTTCCGCCACTATCAATCCAATAATGATCTAGCTTCCCTTTGCTTGCTAAGCATCGCATAATTGACCAAGGATTATAGATGATCTCGCCACCAAATTTATAACCATTATACCAATCCTTAATTTTTTCTGGACTAGTATCAAGTGGTACTTTAGTTAATAACTCTTCTACTTCTGCTTCAGTGAATCCGTAAACTTTGGCAAATGGTTCATCTAACAAACTATATTCACTAACATTATTTAGCCCAGAAAACAATTCAGCTTTGGCAATCCGTAAAATTCCCGTAATCACTCCCCTTTCAACTGGCAATTCTTGATCGCCAGTTTCCTTTTTAAAGGTAGACTTCATGATGCCACGAAAAATTTCTAACACTTTCTGAAATTCTGCCTCATTAGTGCCAAACCAGCGGTAAGCACTATTAATTGGCGTATCATATTCATCGATCAATACCCAAGGCTTTCTATTATAATGTTTGTAAAGCAAATGGCTTAAAATAGCCAAACTATTTTTGATATTGTCTAGAGTTACCTCGCCAAATAAATATTGGTTGAAATCAGCTATCTCACTTGTTTTCAGTTTGTTACTATCACTTAAATAGCTATGAGCCTGAAATAATTTCCGTAACTGGCTTTTTACACCTTGTTCAATATCGTAATAGTTTGAACCTTCTATGCTTTTAAAGGTGACGAATATTACTGGAAATTGACCTTGATATTCCAAAATAATATGTGGATACTCCGTTACTTTAAGCTTTTGAAGTAATTTTTTTCTACCAGTTGCAAGTCCTAAATCTATTTTTCCGCCTGTAAATAATTTGATATTGTTCTGATTCTCTAATGATAAGGGATTGCCATGCTCATCTATTTCTATTTCAAAAAATCTCCTAATCATATCCATATTTAAGCTCTTACCCCAACGTCTTGGTCGGGTGATTAGAATTACTTCTCCACTGTCTTCTAGTAATTCTTTGATCATTAAGCTTTTATCAACAAATACATCACTATTTAACAATAATGTTTTAAAATCATCAGTATCTACCCTCATTCTAGGTGGATTACTATTATCCTTAACAGGATCAGTATCTTTAAATTGTGTATTAGTATCCGAAAGTTTAACTATCATACTAGTTGATTATATTTGAAAATTACCGTAAAGCCTTATATCTAACAAATTATAGCACAAATAAGCTAGCATCACTAGTAATTTAAGCAAATACAGATTACATCTAGTGACTACATCTTAACCATCTAGTAAAGGTGGTCTAGAATTATTATTTATTCTAGTATAATATTCCAAGGGAGGAGGTCTGCAATTTTATGGGCTTTATAATCCTGAATTGTTGCAAGCACTTTTTGCGTATATTTCCAAGGATTGATGTTATTTAATTTAGCAGTTTCGATAATGGAATAGATAATAGTGGCAGTATGACTACCACTGTCTGATCCAGCAAAAAGTCAATTCTTTCGCCCTATGGCAATTGATCTCATTGCACGCTCTGCGGTATTGTTGTCGATTTCTATTTTTGCATTATCCAAGAATTTCATCAGTACATGACAAAAAGATTAACAAGGAATTAATTATTATTGATATGTTTATTAAACCATTAATTTCACTATGGTCAACAACTATATCATGTTAACACCCATGAGATAGAGAATTCTTACCCCCAGCGATGAAAGTGGCTATAGCCAGCACTTTGTTAAGTACTTTCATGGCAACCTCATGTAAGTGTTTTTTAGTAATCTTATTTTTACTACTTTTTTCAACTTACACAATCGTTACTCATCTTCTAGACGAAAAAGTGCTTAAAACACCTAAAGAATGAGGTTTATAAGGATTTTGCTATAAGATTTGTAGTCATGTAAATGATATTTTTTATTTGACAATGCTGGAATTTAGAGATATAATCTCTTTCATGTATATTACAACTGTTCCAAATAGAAATTCTCGTCCTGCAATATTGCTTCGTACTTCCTATCGTGACTCATCTTCGAGACGAAAAAGTGCTTGAAACGTCTAAAGAATCAGGTTCGCAGTGGTTTTGGTATGAAGTTTGTAGTCATGTAAACATCACTTTTCTACTTGACATACTAAAAATTAGTCAACATAATGCTTCTTATGTGTATTACCATTGTTTTGTTTCAAATAAAAACTCTTGTCATTAAAGTACACTTTTATCAGTATTTCTTTATTATAAAATTCCACAGGTGAAAAAATGTAGTCAGTAACGAGAATTTAATTCTACACTCCACTCGTCGCATAATACTCACGTTCTATAGCATAATTTCTGCTCATATTTATCTCGAAGATGAGTAACCCCATTGAGAGATTATGGAAGTTTATGCACAGTATTACAACTAATAATAAATTTTATCATAATTTTGAACAATTTTCGGAAGCAATAAACAAATTTTTCAGCAACATCGCCGATTATAAAGATAGGTTACGTACCTTAATAAACGATAATTTCCAAACTATTACCGTTAACCATTTCTGCAACTCTTCAGGTTAATTGAGTATATAATTATAAGAATTAAAATAATGTGTTAGGTATTTAATGGATGATATTAGTTGTTGGCAATCAAAATTTCAATCTTGTTATTACTCTGATAGGTTGTTGGATAAGCTCTTGAAGCTAAACAACAGAGTAAATCGACCTATAGATATTGATGAAGTAACTAAAGCTATTTACTATGCTAGAAAATATCATGCTGAGCAAATGAGGCAGTCAGGAGAACCTTACTACTCGCATCCAATAGAAGTAGCGTATCTGCTGGTAGAATATGCAGCAGATAATGCTAAAAACTACTTTAGGACTGACTTAACTGTGACCTCCATACTTCATGATTGCCTAGAAGATACTAAACTTACCAAAAGCATGATTGCTAGTATTTTTGGAGAGCTAATCGCTGGACAAGTAGACGATTTAACTAGGATTAAACCAAACAGAAAGATTAGCTCAGCAGAAATGGTAGAATTATTATATAAAGAGAAGAAATATGATGTCTTAGAGCTTGTCCGCAAACTAAAATTAAGGTATGATGAAGTGAACAAAGTATTATTAGTAAGAAGTATAGAAGAATGAGCAGAAAAAATTATCCAACAGATTTAACAGATGAAGAATGGTTAAGGATAGAGGGTTTGTTTCAAGTATCGTATGTAAAGGGAGGTAGACCTTTAAAACATAGCAAAAGAGAGATTTTGAATGCAATTTTTTATGTATTACGTACTGGGTGTCAGTGGAGATATATGCCGCATGACTTTCCAATTTGGAAGACAGTATATGAACAATTTAGAAGATGGAAGAAGCAAGGTGTATTTGAACGTATGAACCATGAACTTATCAAGGATGTTAGACGAAAATTAGGTAGAAATGAGTATCCTAGTGCTTGCATAATAGATAGTCAGTCTGTCAAGACAACAGAAAAAGGGGAGCTAAAGGTTATGATGGAGCTAAGAAAATTAAGGGCAGAAAGAGGCATATTATTACCGATACACAAGGCTTTGTATTAGGTTGTTATGTCGGTTCTGCGAATGAGAATGATCGATACGGAGCTACAGTGCTACTCAGTAACATGCAAAAAGAGTACACTACTATTAAACAAATGTGGGCTGATATGGGGTATCAGTCTAAAGATTTAAAGGGTCTCATTAAGGAAAAGTATAACATAGATTTAGAAATTGTTAAACGCCCAGTGTGCAGATTTTGGATACCAAAAAATACACCACTAGAACTATTGCCAACAAGGGAAGTTGGGTTTAAAGTACAGCCAAGGCGATGGGTTGTTGAGAGAAGCTTTGCTTGGATAAATAGAAATAGAAGGCTCTCCAAGGAATATGATTTTCTTACTGATTCTAGTGAAAATATAATTTTTTTGGCTATGAGTCGATTACTTCTTCGTAGGATTACTTCTATTACTTAGTTTGCGGACAAGCTCTAAGGCAGCACATCTATTATATTTCATTATCAAGGATCATCCATTTAGTGACGGTAATAAGAGAATAGGTAGTTTATTATTTTTGCTTTATTTGAGTAAAGCAAAAATTGGGCTTAACACTATGGGAACAAATAGCATGACATCGCTTGCCTTGCTTATTGCAGAAAGTGATCCAATGCAAAAAGAATTAATGATTAGTTTAATTATAAATCTAATAAGCGACTAGATGTTGAACTATTGAAGAAATCCAAAAACTAAAATCTTCTAGATAATTCCATCTATATCGCTTACCAATGATAAGATATATTATGTATAATAGACCAATATTAAGATTAAAGACAAATTAGCAATATCTATTGTCTCTGATCTTAATGCTGCAAAAAAGGCTGAATTACCAAATTTGTTTGTTGCAAATGGATTAGCTCCTTCTTCTAATAATTTTTGTATCTGTTGTATGTTTGGTGCATAAGAATCTGTAATGCAAATTAAGTCCTGATTTAACTTATGCCTAATAATCTTAGGTTCGATTTTTTGTACATATTTTATTGCATGATATATATAACTCTGTTCTATTGGAGTTTCGAATGCCATAACATCTAAATTATCTTCAAAATGCCTTAATATATCTCTTAATGCCCTAAATTCTTTTATAAAATATTTTTTTAGAGTTCAACTAGTACAACAATACTTTACTTTGACTGTACTAAAACCAAAACCTAAATACAACATAATAGCTTATTCATTTGTGGCTACACATCTTCAATTTATAAATGTCCTGCAGAATATTTATGAAGAATACTAGCTATAAGAGTTTGATAAGGTAATCCTTCATAAGCAGCTTTTTGTTTGATACGATTCAAATCGCTGCTAGAAATACGAATATTAATTCTCATATCCTTTTGTAAATAATTGTTTGCTGCTTCTAAAGCTCTTTTTTTTTCTTGCTGAATGTTTTTTACTGTTTGCCATTCTTCATTATCAAAAGAATTAGATAGCAGTTCTTCTTGATCAAGTAATATTTCTGAGAAATCATTTTTTTTCATAGCTCTTCACCTCCTTTAAATATTTTTGTGTTGCTTTACGATTAGGAAAAATTGTTTTAAGAAAAATTATTCCGTCATCTCCAGTAACGAAAGGGACAAGATAAATATAATGATTAAACTTAACAATATACATTCGTTGATTAGCGTACTTTTGCGAATTAGGATGCTCAATTACGTCTAATATACAATTACTTTCAATAGCCGAAATTATCTCTTCAAAACTTATCCCCCTTTCCAGTATAAGTTTTTGATTTTTTTCTGATGAAAAATTGTAAATATATTTTTTTATCATTCAATCATGGTATGACAATATATGCCTTTTGTCAACAGATATCATTGTAATTGTCACTAACCGTTCACCTGAACAGATACCCATCAAGACGTACCCCCCATTTTTAGCTGGACTTCATTTTACAAAAAAATTACAGTTATCCAAAACTAACCAGTTTGCTTGCGTCATTTATCTATTAAATATTTACGCCATTTATGTCATTTTTCAAAGTTGAATTCAGCAGATTGTGTAAAAACCTTATAAATTCATTCTAAAATTATCAAAGTGAAGTTCAATTTTATCATAGACAAGTTCAATATGTATAAAAATCAAGATGGCTATGGATAATATTTCCACGATTGATGATAAAATTCTAATTGCAGAGCGTACTAAGGAAAGCATAAACACTGCTAGACTAAAAGGTAAAATACATGGTAGTCATGCATTAGATAAAGGAAAACTTAGTTCAGCGTTAAAGTTAAATAAAACATATAATATCTTTAACCAGTTTAATTGGACTATAGCATAACCTATTGATTATGAGCAAACAATTGAAAATCTTTATCAAATTTATCAAGACAACTTACGTGAAATACAAAGTACATAGTGTTATTGAGTAACTACTTAAAATATATGGTTAGATAATTATGAGCAAATTTGTCCAAGCAGATATAAGAATTATTGATAATCAGACTAGTCTAACTAAAGAACAAAAAGAAGCAGTTGGGTTGCTTTCGATAGGTACGTTCCTAGAGTATTTTGATCTGATGCTATACGTACACATGGCTGTATTGTTGAATGAGTTGTTTTTTCCAAAAGCTGATCCTTTTAGTGCTTCATTACAGTCTGCTTTTGCATTTTGTTCCGTTTTTGTTTTAAGACCAGTTGGTGCATTCGTTTTTGGTCAAATAGGCGATAAGATTGGTCGAAAAATAACTGTTGTTATTACAACATTTTTAATGTCTCTTTCATGTATTATAATAGCTACTCTTCCGACATATGAACAAATAGGTATAGCAGCAGCATGGATAGTTACCCTATGTCGTATGCTACAAGGTATTTCTTCCATGGGAGAAATAGTAGGGGCAGAGATTTATTTAACTGAATTTGTAAGACCCCCTATGCAATATCCTGCTGTAATGTTAATTGCAATTTTTTCTATTTTAGGGGGAACAACAGCTTTAGGCATTGCCTTCGTTGCAACTAAGTACGAATTTAATTGGCGTATCGCATTTTGGATTGGAGCATGTATTGCGATGGTAGGGGGTGTTGCTAGAACTGCATTAAAAGAAACAACGGACTTTGCAGATGCAAAACGTAGGTTAAAAAATACTTTAGATAAATTGAACGTTAATATTATTACGTTAAAAGATGATCCCATTTTATATGAGAAAGTAAAAACACAAACAGCTATAGCTTTATTTTTAATACAATGTGGGTGACCAATATGTTTTTATTTTACCTATATTTATTGTGGTAATCTCCTTAAGAGCTTGTCCGCAAACTAAAATTAAGGTATGATGAAGTGAACAAAGTATTATTAGTAAGAAGTATAGAAGAATGAGCAGAAAAAATTATCCAACAGATTTAACAGATGAAGAATGGTTAAGGATAGAGGGTTTGTTTCAAGTATCGTATGTAAAGGGAGGTAGACCTTTAAAACATAGCAAAAGAGAGATTTTGAATGCAATTTTTTATGTATTACGTACTGGGTGTCAGTGGAGATATATGCCGCATGACTTTCCAATTTGGAAGACAGTATATGAACAATTTAGAAGATGGAAGAAGCAAGGTGTATTTGAACGTATGAACCATGAACTTATCAAGGATGTTAGACGAAAATTAGGTAGAAATGAGTATCCTAGTGCTTGCATAATAGATAGTCAGTCTGTCAAGACAACAGAAAAAGGGGAGCTAAAGGTTATGATGGAGCTAAGAAAATTAAGGGCAGAAAGAGGCATATTATTACCGATACACAAGGCTTTGTATTAGGTTGTTATGTCGGTTCTGCGAATGAGAATGATCGATACGGAGCTACAGTGCTACTCAGTAACATGCAAAAAGAGTACACTACTATTAAACAAATGTGGGCTGATATGGGGTATCAGTCTAAAGATTTAAAGGGTCTCATTAAGGAAAAGTATAACATAGATTTAGAAATTGTTAAACGCCCAGTGTGCAGATTTTGGATACCAAAAAATACACCACTAGAACTATTGCCAACAAGGGAAGTTGGGTTTAAAGTACAGCCAAGGCGATGGGTTGTTGAGAGAAGCTTTGCTTGGATAAATAGAAATAGAAGGCTCTCCAAGGAATATGATTTTCTTACTGATTCTAGTGAAAATATAATTTTTTTGGCTATGAGTCGATTACTTCTTCGTAGGATTACTTCTATTACTTAGTTTGCGGACAAGCTCTTATACTGATTATCTTTCAAAATAGAATTAACATGGTATCATGGTATAATTTAGTATTAGGTCTATCATTAGTTGGAATTAAATTATTAATTCTATTTTGAAAGATAATCAGTATTAGATTGCGATGATTGATATAATTGCTCTCCGCCAAATGTTTGATCTATATTACCTAAAATAGCACTCAAGGCATCATCCCTTTCAACTCCAAATAAATTGCCGGCTTCTGCTCCTTGTTGTTGTAATTCTTGTCTTAATACTAGTATTGCCTGTATTGATTCTTGGTAATTTAGTAAACCACTACTTGCCTCCTGCAAGTTCGTTGGCATATTTAAATTATCTTCGTCATACTTAATCAGCATATCCCATGTTTTACTATAGGCTTTAATTAGACTAACTAGTTCTCTACCAGTATCATTAACTAAATTATGATTGATCAAAGTCGTTGATAATAGCTCAACTGTTTGCTTTAACTGAACTAGTCTATTTTGCACGACTTTATCTTGATTAATGCTATACCCTTTAATGAGATAATCTTTTAATATTTTGGCTGCCCATTTCCTAAACTGCACTCCTCGTTTAGAGTTTACCCGGTATCCAACGGATATTATCATGTCCAAATTATAATATTTCGTATCATATTTCTTACCATCTGATGCAGTATGTGCAATTTTTGCACATACTGTGTTATCAAGCTCCTCTTCTGCTAAGATTTTATTAATATGTTTAGTAATTACTGTTCTATCTTTATCAAAAAGTTCTGCTATCTGTTGTTGAGTAAGCCATACCGTGTCATCATATATTTGTACGTCAACTTTGGTTTCACCATTTTCAGTTTGATAAATAACTAACTGATTATTTTGCATTTTATTCATAGATATTCCTAATTATTTTAAATGCATTTACAAAAATGTTTATTTCTAACCAACGCGGTTTTTCTAAAAAACAAATATGGGGTCAAATTACAGAAACGGGGCAAAAGCTAACTAGCAGCATGAAATTTGCCCGAAATAACTTCTTTTTATAAAACATATCATAACATAAATTATAACGTCCCATCTATGCATTCCTTGAGATATATACCTTGGAACAACTAAAGCTAAGAAATCTAATCGTATAATAACCTCAGCATCCGTAATGGAAGTCAATAAAAAAATAATAACTTAACATAAATTTTCATTCCAAGAAGAATTATTTTTGACAATAGAGTGCATAAAAGCGAGTAATACTGATTATTTTTTAAGATAGAATTATTAATTCTATTCCAACTGGTGATAGACCTAATATTAATTATACCTGTTAATTCTATATTGCAAGACAATTAGTATTAGTATTGTCAGACATAATAAAAGCAATTTATCAGTTTATCAGTTACATCAAATAGGGTAAAATATGTTTCAGGTGTTATAGATTCAT
Organism: Candidatus Tisiphia endosymbiont of Melanophora roralis; assembly: GCF_964026575.1. Lineage (NCBI taxonomy): Bacteria > Pseudomonadati > Pseudomonadota > Alphaproteobacteria > Rickettsiales > Rickettsiaceae > Candidatus Tisiphia > Candidatus Tisiphia endosymbiont of Melanophora roralis. The sequence continues at coordinate 1,213,004 of NZ_OZ032161.1, read as the reverse complement.
TTTGTAATATATTTTTATAAAAAGCTAGGCATATTTTTTAGCAAAATGTAGCTTTGCCCCTGCTTTTGAATGGTCTCCTATTTTAGCAAAATAATACGTTTTCAAAAAGAAAAGTATTTTATATCTAACTTGTGTAATGGTTGATATTAGTTTACAATCTAATCTGCTATTACAATTATAAGAAATAGAGAAAAGTTTACCATGCGTGTGTTTATAGTAAAAAATTATAAGTAGTTTTAAGAAGATGACAAAAAAACAGAATATTCAAGAAGTTTCGGTTAAAAGTACTAAGGATCAGATCTTAGCAGCCTATAATGAGGTGGTAACAAAATTAACTGAAAAACAGGTTGCGAGTCCTCAAGAACATAAAAAGCAGGAAGAGAAACAACAAATAGTAACCAAAGCAATCAATAATTCATCGGATGATATATTAGCTGACTTAAGTACTTTAAAATCAAAAACTATTAAAAAAATTGATAATTTATCAGAACAATTGTTGGATGAGTTTCAAAAATTAGCCAATTTGCGTGAGGCTATTATTTTAGAACAAACGCATCTACAGGAACTATATCAAATTCATGAAACAGCAAATACTTTATCAGCTTTATTGCAAGCTCAATCTGAACAAAAAGAGTGTTTTGAGCTAGAAATCTCGTAATATTTTTTTATCTCTTCATCTGAAGGTACATATGGCAATTTCTTAGATTTAGTTTGCACTTTAACATCCAATATTTTCCTAAGCTGTCTAAACAATTCCTTCAAGTAAAAATAATCAGGTCTTTCACTTCTAAGCAATTTAGCAACTTGTTTTGCCTTTTGCGGTACAGTGGTTGTACTCTCAAGCATACAGTCCCTCTATCTTAATGCGTTCGTTCATATCAAGCTTATAAAGACCGTATTGATTGATATGCTTATAAAATAATGGGGTTAAAGCTCTCTTATCTTCAAGTATTAAACGCTGTTGCCATTCATCAGTTTTTAAAACTTTCTGTTGCATTAATGTATTGATATATACCAACGATGACTGGAGTAAATGTAAACATAAGATAGAAAGTTCTTGATCTATCTCATCGTTTGACGAGATAACCCCTCTCTTACCAAAAAAGACAAAGTTATTACCAGAGTTCCAGTTTTCTATTACATTTAAAGCTTCTTCAACTTCAATACGTAATTCTTTTGATGATAAGTACCTGCATACATAAATAGTCCTCGCTGCTCTTCCTAACTCCAAAATAGCTTTATATACTGGGCTTTGGATATTATCGCTAATGAATCTTTTTAGTAATACTTCTGGTTCGGCAGTGCCAAGCTTTAAAGCCGCTACATACCTGATGATCTGATCATAATTCTCGATAATTAACTGCCAGTTAATTGGCCTAGTCATTACTTCTTCAAGATTAGAGTAACTAGATTTAGCTATATTGCCATCGGCTTTATATAACTTTATGCGTCCTATACCTTTAATTCTTGGCCTAAGGTCAACACCAAGTAGGTAAGCAAAAGCAAACGCTACCAAGCTTTGGCCATGAGTATCAGTTGAATGATGTTCTACTTTTGCATTGGTAGCGTGATGAATAATTCCAGCAAGCATTGCGGCAATTTCTGAAGCACCGCATCTAATTATTTGTGATGAAATACACAATGCTTTCTTATCTACATGCCAATAAGCCATAATACCATAACCTTGATAGCGTATATGGTATTCAGTCATTAAATTCCCACTCCAAGCAGTAAACTTAGTAGAATCAGAAGCAAAGCTATTAACTATCTCTCCCCATATTTGTTTGTCTCTAATGGCAATAGTAGCGTTAACTAACTTTCTAATAATATACTTGAGAAATTCTGGGGTAATAAAACGCTTTCTAACATATCGTAAATCAGACTCTGAGATATTTGGAATACTAGAACAAACCTTGTTAAATTCAGTATTGGTTGCTATAGCAAATAAAGAAAGTAATAGTCTTTGTTGTAATAACTTATCATCTAATATTCTCTTACCATGAATCTCTATAAGTTCTGAGGTTAAACCAACTCTTAAGTCTGCCTCTTTTAAGATGTCAAGTAAGCTAGTATTAGACCATAGACAGGCTATCTCATCTTTTAATAATTCTATGTTAATAGGAGTAGGTTGTGCAACATATGGAGTTAGATAAATATGAGGTTTCTTAGCTTTTATACCTATTCTAACTTCTGAATCATTAGCAATACTGGAGTTAAACTCCTTTAAAGCTTTTAGCATATTGTGCTTAAGAACTAATACTTCCTTGTGTGGATTCTCAGAAATATTTAACATCTTACAGTGTAAGCTTTTAACCTTTTGAGAATATACTGGTAAGTCTTTCTCAGGATCACAATACTTAAACGTACTCTCAGTCCAAATATTTTTACATCTTAGTTCTTTTTTTAGTAAACTTAATATAGCAATCTCATAATACAGCCTATTAATTTTTCCTTCAGAGTTTTGTATAACCTTTAAGTCTAATGGTGAAATAAGCCCTTTAGTAATAATTTCACAATCCACTGGATAATACTCAGCCTTATAAGCATCATCATTTTGATGTTTTACAATAAAGTTCATAGCTTCTAGGGCTAAATTATTGCTATTTGCTCTTAATCTTAACCTATTCAGTATTAAAAATATCTCTTTGCGGTAACCATGTACATAAAGGGAGCGTAAGTGCTTGTATTCTGATTCTCTGCGAGCTTGTTTAAATGACTGGCGTGCGATAATTTGCTTTGTTCTAATTTCTCTCTTCCTCCGACTTCAGGGTAAATCTTTTCCTTAATAATATCATCTAGGTGGGCTAATGAAATATCCACTAAATTATCCAGTAGGTCGTCTTTATTCTCTCTTGTATAGTCTTCCCAAAGCTCTTCTTTAATTTTAACTTTACCGAATTGCTCTAACTTCTTTAATTTCTTGACTAATATCTCAATAAAATTATCAATAATTCTAGCCCCTTTATATTTACAAAAGCAGGCTAGTAAACCATAAAATTTATTTGGATCACTATCCTTAATCTCAACTAATCGGAAAGGGGTAAAGGTAGCCACTCTGTCGTGATATTTCTTCAATAATTTCCTTGGGATATTATTGAAGAAATATTTATAAAGTACTCCTGTTTTTTCAAGATAGCTTAACTTTTCTTGTTCTTCAGTAATAGTTGTCGTTGATACCTTACCCACTGGCATTCTAATAAAGTTTAATATAGTTTGATCATTATCATACATTCCTAAAATCTTATTTAGTTCCTGCTGACTATTTAATGGCAAATGTTGTTTGCATTCAGTAAAAAATCGCCTCTCATACTGGGTATAAATACTACTGATATACCTACTTAGCTCATTAGCAGCAGAAGGCTCAATTTTAGATTTTTTCAGGAATTTGTATACCTCGTCATTAATTTGGCTTACCTGTAAGCCTTGAGTTAATAGATCAGTTTCAATAAATTCCTTTATTGATGACAAATCAGCTTGCTCAAGCTTTTTAAAGCCATAATATTCTATAATCTCAGTATTATGGATTTGGGCTATTCTTGATTGCCAATCATAATCCTTAGCTTTATTAGACTTTATAGATAGCACCAAACAAACTGCTGCACATTTGTAAAAACATAAACAAACTTTGGTGGTAAGCCATCAACAACAAGGTATAGTGTTTGCGATTATTGTGTGTTAAAGTTACAGTTAGCCGAGTTGGTAAAGAGCTATAACCGACCACCACAATGGTGCAGCTTTAAGGCAGCCCGTAAGATAGCATGGTTTTGGAGTTGTTGGTAATATCATTGATGGCATTATGTGTTTATGATACGTAAGAGACCTCGTTTAAGAGATTAATTTTTTCATTCAATACTCCAACTTAAAATTAGCTCGGTCTAATTCTTAGTGTAGGAGATGATATGACAAATAAAAAGAATGATAAACAGAAACTATCTGTAATTAATCCTGATGCGGCAGGTATTGATATTGGTTCTAGAGAACATTATGTTTGTGTACCAGCTGATAGGGATGAAAAGAATGTACGAAAATTTGCTGCTTTTACCAGTGATTTAAGAGAAATGGCAGATTGGTTAAAAAAATGTGGAGTTAAGACGATAGCTATGGAATCAACAGGGATATATTGGATACCTGTATTTCAGATTTTAGAGACTACTGGCTTTGAAGTTATATTGGTGAATGCTAGGCATGTGAAAAACGTACCTGGACGTAAAACAGATGTAGCTGATTGTCAGTGGTTACAACAACTTCATAGCTATGGATTGTTAAGTGGTTCATTTCGTCCAAAAGATCAGATATGTGAATTAAGAACTCTTACTAGACAAAGAGACAGATTAACAAAGAATGCTGCAACCCATGTAAACCGTATGCAGAAAGCACTGAATGAAATGAATATCCAATTACATCATGTGATTAGTGATATAACAGGTGTTACAGGAATGAGTATAATAAAAGCAATTATTGCTGGTGAAAGGGATGCAAATAAATTAGTCACATTTAGGGATAGTCGTATAAAAAGTGATAAAAAGACTATTATCAAAGCTTTGGAGGGAGATTATCGCAAAGAGCATCTTGTAGTATTAAAGCAAGAATTAGATATTTATGAATTTTACCTAAAACAAATCAAGGAGTGTGACGAAGCAATAGAAAGCTGTTACAAAGAGTTTGATAAACGTGGTGATGGTGATGTAACAAATAAGCAACGCAAGAACAAAAATTCTCCAAAGTTTGATTTACAACAATCACTATATAACGCAGCAGGAGCAGATTTTACTGCAATTCCAGGGCTAAGTGAGCTAAGTGTACAAACGATAGTATCGGAAGTGGGGTTAGATATGGACAAATGGAGTACAGAGAAACATTTTACATCTTGGCTTGGCTTAAGTCCTGCTAATAAAATTACCGGTGGTAAAGTATTTGATACGAGAACAAAAAAGGTAGAAAATAAAGCAAGTATGGCATTCAGGATGGCAGCTCTTAATCTAGGTAGAGGTAAATCAGCACTAGCAGGATTTTACAGAAGGATAAAAAGTAGAGCTGGTACACCAAAAGCTATTACAGCAACAGCAAGGAAGTTGGCATGTATGTTTTATCGATTATTAAAATATGGTCAAGACTACGTCGAACAGGGAATTGAAACGTACGAAAAACAATACCAAGAAACAATGGTAAAAAATCTGCAAAAACAGGCAACACGACTAGGGTTTAGTGTGGTTAAAATAGAGCAGTCATTGGAATCAGTTTGTTAAGAGTGGTGATAGACGATAAACCTCAAAATTTAGATTCTATTGAAAAACACCTAAAAAATCAGATTGGTAAAATAGTGCTAGTAGAATATAGCTATGATAAATTTGTAGAACAAAAATTTACAAACAATATTAGACTTCTTTCGAAACTCGCTTATGCACAAGGGTGTGAAGGAGACGCGGAACCTCGACCCGCAGCGTACTCTAATGTACGTGAGGATTCGAGTACCGCATCGACGTACAAATCACCAGCAGAAGTAGAGTTTCGAAAGAAGTCTATTTCTACTTTGCAGCAAAATTTTCTTAAAACTCAATCTATTTGGTTAAGTGATAAACAAGCCTCAGTTTTATTACAAATGAGGAATAAAGCCAAAGTTGAATAATGTAAAGAAAAATTAGGTTAAATGTGAATTGTAAAATTAGCCTTTGTGAACATTTATAAGTAACCCGAGTTGCCAATTAATTTATAAGAGCAGAGCTAGGTTTTATGAACGTTTGAGGTTAATTTGTAACATTAAAACACTCAATAAAAACTATATTTTTTAGAAATATGTTTGTATTGAAAATGTTTTAGTATCGAGCCTCACATGGAATCAGCTTTAAATATAGCTTTTGCCAGTATAATTAATTGGCAACTCGGGTTAATTAAGGTCGAATGCAATAACAAATAGTCACCATTTGGATGAATGGTATCCCAATACACTTCTACTTCTTGCTATAAAAACTTAGTTAACCTTTAAGGGAGTGCCTATGAGTTTTAAACATCTAAATTAACTACATTCAAAGCATTTGCTTGAATGAATTGTCTTCTAGGTTCAACAATATCTCCCATTAATGTTGAAAAAATCACCTCGGCACTATCTTGTTCATGTACTTTAACTTGCAGTAAAGTTCTTTTTTGTGGATCTAATGTTGTCTCTCCTAACTGATCAGAATTCATCTCTCCAAGACCTTTAAAACGTTGAATAGATATACCTTTTTTACCATGTTCTAATATATAATTCAGCAAGATACTAGGTAACGTAATCATAAATTCTTGGTTTTTGATCAACAACTTTGCTTGTCCAATAAATAAATTTACAAGTGGGGTAAATGCTTTAGCTAGCTGAATAAATTCAAAAGACTCAAGCTGTTCTTTTGATAAAATTTTACTTTCTTTTACCCCCCGAACAAAACGGAAAAATTCTATATTATTTGCGTTAACTATAAACTGCCAATCTGTCTTATCAGGTGTAATATCACCAAGATTTAAAATATTTAAAGCCTGATTTATTTCATTTGTTTTATTTTCATCAAATATTTGATTACCTAATAAATCTTTTATAGCTAGACATTCTGCAATTTGCCGATTAAATTTTTTGCTTACTTGGTCAAGTAACGTAGTGAACCTAATAACCGCCTTTATTACCCCCTCAAGATCATTACCAATGATCTCTGCCCCATTATACAACATAATTGTTGCATCACTAATAGTAGATTTGATTAAATAATCTTGCAGAGCTTGTTCATTTTTTAAATAAAGCTCGTTATTACCTTTTTTTATTTTATATAAAGGCGGCTGAGCTATATATAGATATCCTTTATCAATTAATTGACGCATATGCCGGTAAAAGAAAGTAAGTAATAAGGTTCTGATGTGCGAACCATCAACATCAGCATCAGTCATAATAATTATTTTATGATATCTTAACTTCTCCAAAGAAAACTCTTCATTACCAATAGCAGTGCCAAGAGCTGTTATTAGAGTCCCTACTTGCTCAGAGTTTAACATTTTATCAAATCTAGCTCTTTCAACGTTTAAGATTTTACCTCGCAGTGGTAAAATTGCTTGAAATTTCCTATCTCTACCCTGCTTTGCTGTACCACCGGCAGAATCTCCTTCCACAATAAATAACTCTGAAAGAGCAGGGTCTTTCTCTTGACAATCAGCAAGTTTTCCAGGTAAGTTAGAAATTTCGAGAGCCGATTTCCGACGAGTTAATTCCCTTGCTCTTTTTGCTGCTTCTCTAGCAGTTGCAGCTTCAATAATTTTATTAATAATTATTTTTGCGTCACTAGGATGTTCTTCAAACCATTCCAAAATCTTAGTATATACGGCACTTTCTACGATAGGTCGAACTTCAGAACTAACTAATTTATCTTTAGTTTGTGAAGAAAACTTAGGGTCTGGTACTTTTACTGATAAAATACATGAGAGACCTTCTCTCGTATCATCACCAGTGAAATTTACTTTATTTTTTTTGTTAAGCTGAGTATTCTCAATATAAGTTGTGACAACTCTAGTAAGAGCGGCTTTAAAGGCAATAAGGTGCGTACCACCATCACGCTGCCTTATATTATTGGTAAAACATAAAATATTTTCATGATATGAATCATTCCAATTCATAGCTAGTTCGAAAGTAATCCCTGTTGCTTGGTTATTGGTATTGAGTGCTATACATTTATGTAATGAGGTTTTGGCTCTATCAACATACTTGACATAAGCTTCTACACCACCAGTGAAGCAGAATTCTACTTCCTGTTGTTCAGAAAAACGATGATCCTTTAATAATATCCTTACACCGGAATTTAAAAAGGCTAGTTCTCTAAGCCTATGCTCTACAGTAGCAAAATTAAATTCGATCGTACTAAAAGTTGTAACAGATGGAAGAAAAGTAATTTCAGTACCATTCTTCTCTGATGAATCTCCTTTCAGTAACAATGGTACTTCAGTAGCACCATCTCTGAATTTTATAAAATACTCCTTATTAGCCCGCCAAATTTTAAGTTCTAACCATTCTGACAGAGCATTTACCACAGATACACCAACACCATGTAATCCACCAGATATTTTATAAGAATTCTGATCAAACTTGCCTCCAGCATGCAGTTGAGTCATAATAACCTCGGCTGCTGATATACCTTCTTCATGAATATCAACAGGTATCCCACGTCCATTATCACGCACTGTTACAGATCCGTTTGCATTTAGTATTATTTCAATTAAGTTACAATAATCAGCTAAAGCTTCATCGATTGCGTTATCAACAACCTCATAAATCATATGATGTAATCCTGAACCATCGTCAGTATCACCAATATACATACCGGGTCTTTTTTTTACTGCCTCAAGACCTTTTAAAACTTTGATGGAGTCAGCTCCATATTCTAATTCTGCTATTGATTGTTGTTGATTAGTTGACATATTATAACTGCTCGTAAATGAAGAGTTGGGTAGACGAAGGTCAACTTCAAGAAGAGCTAGGAGTGTCAAAGTCGAGCTGCTAGGCGTACATTAGTACGTGAGCAGCTTCGATCTTTAGACACGACGACGCCAATTCTTGAAGTTCACCGAGTATACATAAAATGAAAGATAAAGAATAACTATACACCAAAATTACAGCAAGTGTATAGTTTTCAAGTAGTTTACCCCAATTAGGGATAAGAATTAGTTAATTCTTATCCCTAATTCGCGTGTAGTTTGTTAAAAATGTTACCTTTTTCGTACTACACCTTGGTTTTTACTACTACTATTTTCAAGGACTACTTTCATAGCATTTCCTACTTGTAATAGTTCAGACAACGATTCTAACGGGGTTCTTAACGATGTAAGGTTTTTCAAAAAATATGCTGGTAGAATATTTTTTGTCTTATCCTTAACTAAATTCGCAAAAGATGTGGTGATTTTTTCCCTGTCAGGTATTAATTTGACTGTTTCTTGTATTTTTGACTCAATAATCAATATATTTTTGGCTGCTTTTTGGCAATATCCTAACTTCTCAAGAATGCTTTTATTGGGATCTAATGCAGCAATGAGGTTTTCTTTTATGTGAGATAATTCGGTTTCAATTGATTTTTTTAGATCTTTTCCTTGATTAGGTATATTTCCAAGGATTTTAGTCATACCTTTACGTAGAAGGTCAACACCTGCCATTATATCATCCTTAGTATGAGGGATTTCTTCAGATAAGTCAATAAGTTTTTTAAAAGATTTTTTTTCTTTTGGATCTTGTACAACCAAATTTATTAATTTTCTTCAAAGAGTCAATATCTAACCCTAATTCTGCTACAGCTACAGGTGACACCCCTGCTATTTCTGTGATTTCAACAATCTGCGTAGCTTTGGAATATTTTTCTTTAAGGTTTGTACTTTTTTCTATTTCGGTTCGTTTTTCTCTAACTATTTCTAGTTTTTCTTGCCAATTCTCTACTGTCTTAGTTAGATTTTCAGTACTGAGAAAAGATTTTACTGAGTCTAATAAGCCACTTCCCTTGAGTATTAAACCAGCTACAGGCATTTGTACAGCTATTATGCCAACTAATAAATTACCTAAATAATCAACTATATCTTTTGACGCTCCAGGATACAAGTTATCTAGTTTATTTTGAAACTCCAAAATACTTTCAAGAACTTTTATTATTAGCTCAATGAAAGCATCTTCAAAGAATAATATCTCTTCCTTTACCTGTTGCTGTTCATCAATGTACTTTTCTAATTCATCTAAAGAATTACCTACTGTTTCTCTGAATGATTCAGCTATTTCTCGCTCCCTTTGTTGATCTTCTGAATCTAGAAATATGTTATATATATAGTCAACTCTTTTTTTAATAGCTCTTAAGTTCCTAGGAAACGTTTTGAGTGTTTTCATAGAATCAAACTTTAACTGTTCTATAGCACTAGCAATAGATGCATTTGATAAGATAGCACCAAACAAACTGCTGCACATTTGTAAAAACATAAACAAACTTTGGTGGTAAGCCATCAACAACAAGGTATAGTGTTTGCGATTATTGTGTGTTAAAGTTACAGTTAGCCGAGTTGGTAAAGAGCTATAACCGACCACCACAATGGTGCAGCTTTAAGGCAGCCCGTAAGATAGCATGGTTTTGGAGTTGTTGGTAATATCATTGATGGCATTATGTGTTTATGATACGTAAGAGACCTCGTTTAAGAGATTAATTTTTTCATTCAATACTCCAACTTAAAATTAGCTCGGTCTAATTCTTAGTGTAGGAGATGATATGACAAATAAAAAGAATGATAAACAGAAACTATCTGTAATTAATCCTGATGCGGCAGGTATTGATATTGGTTCTAGAGAACATTATGTTTGTGTACCAGCTGATAGGGATGAAAAGAATGTACGAAAATTTGCTGCTTTTACCAGTGATTTAAGAGAAATGGCAGATTGGTTAAAAAAATGTGGAGTTAAGACGATAGCTATGGAATCAACAGGGATATATTGGATACCTGTATTTCAGATTTTAGAGACTACTGGCTTTGAAGTTATATTGGTGAATGCTAGGCATGTGAAAAACGTACCTGGACGTAAAACAGATGTAGCTGATTGTCAGTGGTTACAACAACTTCATAGCTATGGATTGTTAAGTGGTTCATTTCGTCCAAAAGATCAGATATGTGAATTAAGAACTCTTACTAGACAAAGAGACAGATTAACAAAGAATGCTGCAACCCATGTAAACCGTATGCAGAAAGCACTGAATGAAATGAATATCCAATTACATCATGTGATTAGTGATATAACAGGTGTTACAGGAATGAGTATAATAAAAGCAATTATTGCTGGTGAAAGGGATGCAAATAAATTAGTCACATTTAGGGATAGTCGTATAAAAAGTGATAAAAAGACTATTATCAAAGCTTTGGAGGGAGATTATCGCAAAGAGCATCTTGTAGTATTAAAGCAAGAATTAGATATTTATGAATTTTACCTAAAACAAATCAAGGAGTGTGACGAAGCAATAGAAAGCTGTTACAAAGAGTTTGATAAACGTGGTGATGGTGATGTAACAAATAAGCAACGCAAGAACAAAAATTCTCCAAAGTTTGATTTACAACAATCACTATATAACGCAGCAGGAGCAGATTTTACTGCAATTCCAGGGCTAAGTGAGCTAAGTGTACAAACGATAGTATCGGAAGTGGGGTTAGATATGGACAAATGGAGTACAGAGAAACATTTTACATCTTGGCTTGGCTTAAGTCCTGCTAATAAAATTACCGGTGGTAAAGTATTTGATACGAGAACAAAAAAGGTAGAAAATAAAGCAAGTATGGCATTCAGGATGGCAGCTCTTAATCTAGGTAGAGGTAAATCAGCACTAGCAGGATTTTACAGAAGGATAAAAAGTAGAGCTGGTACACCAAAAGCTATTACAGCAACAGCAAGGAAGTTGGCATGTATGTTTTATCGATTATTAAAATATGGTCAAGACTACGTCGAACAGGGAATTGAAACGTACGAAAAACAATACCAAGAAACAATGGTAAAAAATCTGCAAAAACAGGCAACACGACTAGGGTTTAGTGTGGTTAAAATAGAGCAGTCATTGGAATCAGTTTGTTAAGAGTGGGTAAAGCGACTTTTGAAAGGAAAGAGTATATGTTAGGCATAATAGATAATTGAATTATATTAAAATTTTTAAATTATTACTCAAAATAATACAAATAAAAACTACACTTTAAAACTGTTATATTGCTCTGACAGTTAGTTTTTGATATGTTATAGCTACTTGATTTGATCTGATTAAATATTTTTTAGCTATACGTGCTAGCTTTATCACAACAAATCAAGTTTTAGATCAAGAATACCTTTAACTTCTTGCATAAGCTAGCAAAATTTTTTAACATAAACATATTTTTAGAAAACCAATTATGCATAAATTCCTATACTTCGCCGTTATCATTTTACTAAACTATTCAGTTTATGCTGTTAACTTATCTGATGCTCTAACTAGTGCGTATAATAATAATGGTGAGTTACAAATCAATAGGCAGACTTTTTTAAATGAAATTGAACAGTTCTCTGCAGCTTTTTCAGGTTTTATGCCCAGTGCGTCTTATAATATTGATTCTGCTATTAATACGAATAAACCGAATAGTCAATATGCTACTTCTACTAAAAAAGAGCTGAAATCACAACAGGGGGCTTTAGTAATAGAGCAGCCTATATTTAGTGGTGGGAGTAGTGTTGCAACTTTGAAAGCCGCCCAATCAGCTTTTAGAGCATCACGTGCTAAATATTATGCAGAAGAACAAAAAATTCTTCTTAACCTAATAAAAACTTATCTCGATTGTTATGAAACAAAAGAAAAATATGAGATTTCTGAAATTAGTGTAAAAGCTAACAAACAGCAATTAGAAACCATTGAAGAAAAACTAAAATTAGGTGAGGCAACATCAATAGATTTAGCTAGTGCCAAAGCTGGTCTTGCAAAAGCTGAAACTGAGAAGTTAACAGCATATGCTAATTATCAAGCAACAAAAGCAAGCTTTATTCGAATGTTCGGTATAGAAGCAAGTGATATTGATATGCCTCCTATACCTGATAACTTACCTACTTCATTAGAGGATTTAATGCAAAGAGCGATAAATGTTAATCCTAACATAGATAGTACAAGACATAGTGTTAAAAGTTATAAAGCTAGTGAACTGGCAGCAAAAGCTGAACTTTTACCCAAGGTAAGCTTTAAAGTTCAATCTGGTAAAACCCATTACACTCCAGAAAGCCTATATAATACCAATAATAGAAGTACTACATCTACATTATCAGTTAATATCCCTATTTATTCTCACGGGGGTAGCGAATATTCAAGAATTAGGAAAGCTAAAAATAGTACTAGGAGTGCAGCTATTCAACTTGATGATACAATAAAACAAATTCGGGCAAGTGCTATTGGTAGTTGGGAAGGATTTGAAGCAGCAAAGTCTAAAATTATTGCCACATCACAAGGTGTAGAAGCTGCTCAAATAGCTTACGA